>JAIXVG010000585.1 GCA_027483145.1 Planctomyces sp. | reverse complement strand
CGTTGTTTCAGGTAGCGTGATTAATGATATCAATGGCGATGGGGTGCTGAATGGCGAAGCAGGCCTTGCTGGCCGCACGGTCTTCATTGATGCCAATAACAACGGGGTGATCGACGGCGGTTCCAACGACGCTGCTGTTTACGGTACCTTCGCCTCTTTGGCTTTGGCGTTTGGTTCAAACGCAGCGACCATTACGTCGACGATCGAAGTGACTTCCAGCCCTGGCCGTGTGACCGATTTGAATGTGACGCTTGATATTACACACGCTTGGGACGGCGATGTTCAAGCAACCTTAATTGCCCCGAATGGCACGCGGGTCCCATTGGTGCTTAGCCGCGGAGGGAGTGATGACAACTTCACCAATACGACGTTTGATGACGAGGCAGGGGCTGGTATCAATACCGGAGTGGCCCCCTTTACGGGAAGCTTCCGACCTGAATAACCGCTCAGCGATTTTGATGGCTTAGTTGCCAACGGCACTTGGACACTTGAACTGACGGATATCGTCCCAGCCTTTGACGACGGCATCCTCAATAGTTGGTCGCTCACGATTGAATCAGCCGCGGCTGCCGAGGAAACCGCTGTGACTGGACCTACGGGAACGTACCAGTTCAGCTCGGCCCCGGTTGGCACCTATACCCTGCGGCAAGTGTTGCCCGCTGGCTCGACACAAACGACACCGGCTGCAAATGCCGGGATTAGCGTCACCGTCGCACCAGGGGCCACTCTCACGGGTCAGAATTTTGGAGCAGCCTTCCCGCCCGAAGCGGATCTCTTTGACGGGGTATCGGCCGTGGCCGATAACACCGGTGTTGTCAATCTGGGGACAATCCTCCAAGGGGCGGCGATTCCAGTCCGCGTGTTGACAGTCCAGAACACCGGAGCGGGTCCACTGATTCTGCAGCCAGCCACGTTTACCTCTGGCTCGGGCTTTGGGATTGTGAACAACTTCGCGGCCAATCAAGTCGTGCTGCCCGGAGCCAGTGCCACAATCTCCTTTATTCTGACCAGTACGACACCCGGGGTTAAGAACGCCACCCTGTCGTTCGCCACCAATGATTCTGACGAGAACCCGTACAACTTTGCCTTGACCGCCACCATTGCGGCCCCGCCAGTTGTCACTATTTTGGATGATGGGGATGCGGGCTACAGCACGGTCGGGAATTGGTCGACGGCGGTCAGCGGCTATGGTAACGATCGCCGCTTGGCCTCGGCCGGTGCCGGGACTGCGGTTTCAACCTGGGCCTTTGGTAACTTGCTTGCAGGTGAGTACCGCATTTCGGCCACCTGGAATAGCCCAGGTAGCAACCGTGCAACTGACGCCCTCTACACGGCGGCGGGAACTGCTGGCGGGGTACCGCTGCTAAGTGCATCGGTCAACCAACGGGTCAACCCAGTCGGCTTTGCCGAAGGGGGAGCCACCTGGCAGAACCTGGGGAATGTCACCATCGTTGGGAACACCCTGTTTGTGAACTTGTCCAATACGCCAACTGGTTTGGTCACAGCCGATGCGATTCGCATCGAACGGCTGAGCACGGCTGCTGTCCAACCGACACCGGGTAACGTCCTAGACGATGGCGACACGGGCTTTAGCACCACGGGTACATGGTCCACGGCAACCGGCGGATACGGAAACGATCGTCGGTTGGCTAATCCAGGGGCTGGCACCGCCACTGCCACATGGTCGTATGCCAACTTAGCCCCAGGCCGCTACCGCGTCTCGGCTACTTGGAATAACCCCAATCCCAACCGGGCCAACAATGCCGCTTATACCGTCACCCCAACGGTTGGTGGACCTACGTTGCTGAGCGCGACTGCGAACCAGCGGCTCAATCCGGCCAGCTTTGCAGAAGCATCAACACTGTGGCAGAACCTGGGTGAAGCAACCATCTTTGGCAACACGTTGGTTGTGCGGCTGGCTAATACCACAGCTGGCTTGGTGACGGCCGATGCCATCCGCATTGAACGTATTGGTGAAGCGGTGGCCATCGTCGATGATGGAGATGCTGCCTTCGGCGTTACCGGTACCTGGTCATCTAATGCGCCCGGTTATGGGAATGATCGTCGGTTATCCAATCCTGGCAACGCCAATGCCACCGCGACGTACCAGTTCAATAACTTGGCCCCGGGGCAATATCGAATTGCGACCACATGGTTCAGCGGTGCTAGCCGCGGGAGTAACATCCCCTACGCTGTTTCCAGCACAGTCGGCGGACCAGTCCTGCAAACTTTCACTGTTAACCAGCAGGTTGCACCGGCTGGTTTCAGCGAAGGGGGTGTGACATTCCAAAACATCGGGACGGTCAGCACGTTTGGGAACTCACTGGTCGTACGCATCACTAACACCGTAACTGGTGGCGTGAATGCCGATGCCATTCGGCTGGAACGGATCGGGAACCCAACCGCCATCCTCGATGATGGCGACACGGGCTTCAGCACCACTGGCACCTGGTCGACCGCTACCACTGGGTACGGCAACGACCGCTTGCTGGCGGGTACTGGTAACGGGACAGCAACCGCTAACTGGAGCTTCACCGGCTTAGCATCGGGCCAATACCGAGTGTTCGCTACTTGGAACAACCCAGCCGCTAACCGCACGAATGCTGCCCCGTTTGTGGTCTCGGCCACTGCGGGCGGCCCGTCGCTGTTAAGTACGACAGTGAATCAGCAGTTGGCGCCAGTCGGCATCACCGACGGCGGCTCGATCTTCCAAAGCCTGGGAACCGTCACGATTGTCGGAAACACGTTGGTTGTTCGCCTGTCGAACTCACTCGGCGGCCTGACCACAGCCGACGCGATTCGCATTGAGCGGATTGGTTAGTCTTTGGGTAAACCGCTAGCTGCTTCGAATTAGATGGCTCGGGAAAGAAGGCTTTCCCGAGCCATCATTGCTTTCGCGGGTCAGAGTTACGAATAGCAGAAACCGAACGACTTAGCGGGAGGCATGAATGGCAAAACTGCGTCGATCAAAGGCCGCTTCAATATGTAGCTTGCCTCGATGCTGGTGAGTGGCCATGCGGTCCGCAGCCTGAAGGAATTCTTCGGAGTCGATCGGAGTATCCAGACGATCAATTCGGCCGAGTGCGAACATTTTGGACGCCGGTTAGCAGACAGTGGCCGGAAGCCGGGGGAAGCTGACTGGCAAAAGCGGGCTATCTGGCCCGACTATCGCGAAACGGCTGCAATGGTGTTCGGCGTTCTTTCGCGATGCCATGCGCCGCAAGTCAATCGACGAAAACCCATTCGAGGAGGTCAAGAAACCCAAAGCAACCAACAGTGAGCGACAAACCTACATCTCAACCGAAACAATCGCCAAAGTGATCGAAGCTTGCCCGGATGCCGAATGGCGGCTGTTGGCTTGTATGGCCCGGTTCGCCGGACTGCGCACCCCGTCCGAACCATTCAGCCTGAGAATTGCCGACATCGATTGGGCTAGAAACCAAATCAGGATCACTTGCGCCAAGACTGAGACGCACTGGAAAACGGAACGCTCGATTGCAATCTTTCCCGAGATTCGCGGCCCGCTTATGGACGTAGTGGAAACCCTGTCCAAAGGTGCTGAATATGTGTTCCACACGTTGCGGCAGAGGACCTCGACCAACCACCGGGGATTCTGGCAGTCGGCGAACCTGCGGCCAAACTTCCTGCGAATCCTCAGGCGGACGGGGTGGCAAGCTGGCCCCGGCTGTTCCACAACCTGCGAAGTTCCGCCCAGACTGATCTGGCGAACAGGTTCCCGGCTCACGTTACCTGCCAGTGGTTGGGCAATTCGCGCGATATCGCCTTCGAACACTACCCGCAGGTTACCCCTGAACACATGGCAACTGCAGCCGGTGGCGACAACCGCCTGGAAAAAGCGCTGTGCGAACCGCATCGAACAGCGCCAATTATAGCGCAAACAGGTGTACAGGCGACACCTGAAAATGAAAAAACCCCTTGTTTCCAAGGGGTTTCTGCGTCGAAAGTGGCGGGGGCAGGATTTGAACCTACGACCTCGAGGTTATGAGCCTCGCGAGCTACCGGGCTGCTCCACCCCGCGTCGGTAGGCGAACTATAGCCAGTGTCGAGCTGGTCGACTAGGGTTGGCCCGGGAATTCGCCCTTTTCGGCGTTTGGCGTCGTTAATCCTTTTGCAGTAGAGTCTTAGAGTCGCTTTCAATGTTCCAGTCACCCTCGCGGATGTCCAGGATCGGCAGGACTTGCCGATTTTGAGTTCGTGGATATTGGGTTCACTTGTCGTATGGCCGCAACCTGTGTTCAGAACCTGTCGCAGGCGAATCGCGGCAGGCCGACAATTCGGTACAATAACGGTGCGGGGCACTCAGCCAGTTGGCGAATCAAATTCTTAGAGTCTAGCCGAATAGTCGCTGATGCGTCCGGCTCTGGTCTGGAATCGAAGTGTTTTCGAACAGGCACAACCGGGTATTCGGATAGGTTCTAAGCGAGGCAGGGAGTAAGGCAAGCCGGGCAAACACTGCGGTTGCTGGCGTGGGTCAGGCTGAAGCGAGACCCGGAAAACAGTTGGGCCCACCAGCCACTCCAGTTCATTGCATAAGCGTTATCCGCAACCGCTGGCCATCCCTGGCTTTTCAGGGAACCGGCAAAAGAAGGTCAAAGCGAAATCGTATGGTGTTGACGTTCCTGAAGGCCAAAATTCATCGCGCCACGGTCACTGAAGCCAATCTCGAATACGAGGGCTCGGTCACAATCGACCGCCTCCTTCTGAACGCAGCCGGTATCGCTCCGTATGAGCAAGTTCACATTTACAATATTTCCAACGGCGAGCGGCTGATTACCTACGCGATTGAAGGTCCACCCGGCAGTGGCGTCATCTGTATCAACGGGGCAGGAGCCCATCTGGTCAAGCCAGACCATCTCGTCATCATTTGTGCCTATGCTCAATTGTCTCCTACTGAAGTTGCGCTCCATGTTCCACGTGTTATTCACGTCGATGGGCGTAATCATCAGAAGCTGAGCCAATAGGGGTTTTTTCAGGACATCGTATGTCAGAAGTTGAACCGCTGGTTCTGCTTTTTGCTGGGAAGTTTCAGTTTCGTGGAAGCTGCACCTATACCCTGCGGCTGGCCGAGTTGTTACCCGCACGCGGGTTTCAGGCCCGCGTCATCTGCCCCGACGCCAGTCTGATTGATAAGCACCGCCGCGACGAACTCAACATTGAAGCCTATCCCTACCTGCAATCGACGGTTTGGAACCGGGTGGTACTTCGCTCCCTGGCCCGGGAACTGGAAAAAGAACCGCCAGACATCATTCACGTTCAGTCGCGACATTTGCTGGCATCTGGAAAATGGCTTGCGCGCGAGCTAGACCGACCAATGGTCGTTACCGTTCATGACCATCTTTTCCCTGCTGAAGTCCTACAACTCGACTACGATATCTGTCAGCGAATCATTGCGGTCAGCGAAAGTGTCAAGAAGAATCTGGTCGATAGGGCGGGCATTCCCCCCGAGTTGATTACCGTGATCCCGTCGGGGGTCTACTGTTCGCTCGTTACCCCAGAAACCCCCTGTAACGAAAAGCGTTTCGCCAGTCTTCCCGATGCCAAGCAACCTGTGCTTAGCTCGGGCACGGTTCCTGTGATTGGTACGGCTGGCCCGTTGGAAACGGTGAAGGGCTTTCCATTTTTTTTTTTTTTTTTAGCCAAGGATGGGGCAGCGGGTCTTTGTGATGTCGAGTTCTTGGTGGCTGGTGCTGGGCCGGAAGAAGGGAACCTGCGTCGACTGGCTCGTCAGTTGGGAATCAATGACCACGTCACCTTTGCCCCAAACCTGGTCGATTTCGCCGATGCGATTGCTGCCATCGATGTGTTTTGTCTCCCCTCGCTGCAGCAGGGGATTGGAACCATTATGCTCGAAGCAATGGCCATGGGACGCCCGGTGATCGCTACATCCGTTGGCGGTGTGAACCAGGTGATTCGCGATAAAGAGACCGGGTTTCTGGTCCCCCCATCAGATAGTGATGCACTGGCTCGGCAGATTCTGTGGCTGCTTGAGAATCCTGATGAGGCGCGCCGCATTGCTCAAGCCGCCAGGGAAGAAGTCCTGGCCGAGTTCAGTGCCGAGCGGATGCTGAACGATACGTTGACCGTCTATCGCGAACTGATTGCTTCGGCCGTCAGCGCTGAATAATCGGTCGTCGACCAGCAGCGGCTACTTGGCTGTTTTTGCCACTCCATCTTATTCGTGGGCCTTCGTAGCCAACTCATCGCATGGAGTTACCAGTTATCCTGCGTTATTGCTTCGTCCCAGCGACACATCAAACTCGCTGATGGCCGGTACCAGCATGGCCAGCGTGGTAAACCCATAGGCCACAGCCAAAGAGAGGCAAACCCCCAGAGTTTGTTGCTGCAGGAATCCGGTAATCGCATAGAACGTCAGGAACGGCAGGGCCATTGCGGCCAACATCAGCGCGGGTGATGGATTGCGATGGGTCAGGGAGGCCCACAATCCCAGTCCCCCACCCAGAATGAACAACAGGAAGCAGGGGAGTTGCAGCTCAAACGAGCGAACCTGCACCATCAGCATCATGCAGATGAAGATTCCAACAAACAGAAAGAACATCGTCCCCAGGCTATTCGCGATGGCCGTTCGCGAGCTTTGGTATGTCAAGCCCGAGTGCAGACCCAGCATTGCTGCAAACAGGCACAACACCCCAAAACCGGCCAATACGTAGACCATGTTCTCGATTGACAGGCTTCCCTGCACGGCACGCCAAACCACATAAAAGGCTGGTACTGCGGTCAACTCTTTCGTATTAAACAATACCCCGCCGATTTTTCCGTAGATAAACTCTTTCGCGGAAACATCGGTGACCAACAATAGTTCCAGCGTCGCTGCATCGCGCTCGTTGGTGAACGCGGTTACCGCCTGGGCATTCACCAGCATCAGGCAAACAATCCCCAATCCCACGAACGCCACACCGCCGCTATCAAGAATTCCTAAGATTCGTCTTGGTTGTTCGATATCGTTTCCTGCAGAGCTGGCAAACCACAAGAGGGCCACTGCAAAGATCACATAAGCCAGCTTGATAATCGCAATCTTCTTGCCATAGGCGCGTGTTCGAATCTCGCGCCAGATCACTGGGTTCGACCAAATCGCCCGATGGACGCGTGGTTTTGCCACAGCGTTCTCGTCATCCACCAGCGACGACTCGTTAATGGTTCGCGGAGGATACCAAACTCGCAGCCTCCAGATGGTGACCGTGCAAAGTGCTGCTGCAATTACCAACTGCAAGCCGCAGCACGAAAGGGCAACCGCGGCCAGTCCTCGAGTTTGGGCCAGCCTCCCCAGCGGGTCGAGCACAGTCAGAATGGCCCGAAACGGATTGACCAGTCCCACGGTTTCAACCAGGGTACTGGTAGGCAGCAAGGCTACCACTCCTTCGGCCACTGCTATCAATAGCACTATCCCTAGCACGCTGATGGCCAGGGTTTGGAAAGTTTTTTCGCGCCAGAAGGCAACCAGTGTTCCCCATGCTCCAGCAGTGAGTCCAGCCGCTGCCGAGATCGCCAGCACCCAGGCCATTTGATCGACCGATACGCCGCCCAATAGATGGATAAATGCCATCACTGGAAACGAAATCGCCAGCAATACTCCCACGACCAATAAGCTGGCGGTCAGTTTGCCGATTACCAGTTCGCTGCTGGTTAAGTCGGTCATTAATAGCAGTAGCAGTGTGCGGCGGTCTTTCTCCTGGGCCACGTTCCCTGCCGCAAACAGGACGGCAAAAAACAAAACCAGCGCCAATTGCACGAGGGCCACAATCTGAAAGACCAGAGATCCGAACGAGGCTAATTCGCCGATGTTGCGAACCTGCTGCCAGCCAAATGTTGCCTGAGCAGCCGTGTAAAACAGGACAAACAGGGCAAAGACATACCCTGCACGCATCAAGAAGTGCTTGAATTGCCGGGGGGCGGTGATCACTTCTCGCACAAACAGCGGGCCGGCAAGCACGTTCAGAAACCTTTGGCAAAGGTAATTCGACACCACGTCAACTACGGCGAATACGTCAATCCGCCGAAATCGCACAAGAAAAGTGAGCCGTTTTCGTACAGTATAAGGAGATTCCCGACGAAACCTCCAGTTGGTCGGAAAACCGGGTGACAGGCCCGCGTTCGTACTGGAACAAGCTTCATAAGTCTCTTTCGGAAATGGGTTTGCGAAAAGTCGTTTTGTCGTCATAACCCTCACTGAGCGCGAGCTTACAAGGACCCGCAGACGATTCGAACGGGCTGCCGTTGCAACTGGTGTCTGCCAGCCCGACAATTCGGGCCGTTTTCACCCTGTTGTTCTGTCGTGACGGTTCGCAGGCAATGATTTGCAGGCTCGCGTGTTCGACTTCCAGGGTTGTTTCGCGTGCTCCACGGGCTCCGTTCGATTAAGAAGGATTGACGCATGCTCCACTCCGTCATTATGGCCGGCGGAAGCGGGACACGGTTTTGGCCCCAAAGCCGAAAGAATCTTCCCAAGCAGTTTTTGAACTTCACAGGCGAAGCGACCCTCATTCAACAGACCGTGGCCCGGTGCGGGGACTGGATTTCTCCGGCACGTACCTGGATTGTGACCGGCGCCTCACACGTCTCCGAAACCCAGCGGCAGGTCCCGGCCGTTCCGATTGCACAGGTGCTGGTTGAGCCAGCCGCTCGGAATACCGCCCCCTGCGTCGGAATCGCCGCGATTCAACTGGCTGCCATCGACCCCAGTGCCTGCATGTTGGTTATGCCAGCCGACCATGTGATCAAGTCTTCATCCGAATTCGTCCGAGCTGCACAGGCCGCCGCCGAATTTGTTGATCAGAAACCTGCTCGCCTGATGCTCTTTGGGGTGAAGCCAACATTCCCCTCCACCGGCTTCGGCTATATGCAACGGGGTGCCCAACTGCCAGGCAATACGGTTCCGGCCTACGACGTCGCGGCCTTCAAAGAAAAGCCCGATTTGGCCACCGCTCAAACCTACTTATCGAGCGGCCAGTATTATTGGAACTGTGGCATCTTCGTCTGGCGGGCTGCCACCATCCTCGACGCCCTCGCGACGTTCGAACCCGAGATGTATCGATTGCTGATGGAACTGGCTAAGCATGTGGGACGCAGCACCTGGACGACCGCACTGGCTGAACTCTTCCCACAGATGCCCTCAATTTCGATTGACTATGCGGTTCTCGAGCGGGCTGACGATGTCTGCGCGGTTGAGGCCCCATTCGATTGGGACGACGTTGGAAGTTGGCAGGCGATGCCGCGCTTGAAGCAGGCTGACTCTCACGACAATGTCGTCGATGGCCTGCACGTTGGCGTCGAAACGACTAGCTGCATCATTCGGACCAGCTCCGAACATTTGGTGACCACGATTGGGGTCAAAGACTTGATCGTCGTTCACACCCCAACTGCAACTCTAGTGGCCGACAAGCATGATGAGTCTTCGATTCGCATCCTGATCCAGAAGCTAAAAGACATGGGCCTGGAAGGCTATTTGTAAGCCTCTCTGTGTCTCGCGAAGCCTTACTGTTGCCCAACAGGTTTCAGTGGGCACTTCGAGGCGATGAACTGCTCTTCGCGAGCTTTTTCGGCGAAGAAGACTTTCACACTTGGGCGATTGGCGATCACCGATAGCTCGGTTACTTCACCCAAGCCGTAGATCGGATGACGCACTTGCATTCCAACGGCAAACCGGGGAGCAGGCTCTGCCTGTGCTAACAAGTCAGCTCCCGACTTAAGCTGAGTCTTCAGGGCCTCCAGCGGGGACTTTCCCTGAGCCACATCATTGCGCCACTGTTCCTTAACGAGATTCAAATCGGCAGCCGTCCGAGGCTCGCGACGGGCCTTGCTGGCGACTGAAGGCTCATCGGATTCAAGAGACTCGTCGTACTGCGGCTCTGTTACTGGAACCCGCTGGCCATTGTGTTGCCAGTCGCGATAGCCCTGCCCGGGAACCATAATCTGTGGGAAGCTGCGAGCAAACGACTTGAGACAAACGGAAATCTCTTCGAGAAACAGGCTATTGATCGTCGACATCACCCGACCATTCAGCGATCGCATCTGACAGCGGGTCAGGTAGAGTTCTTCTCTAGCGCGAGTAATCCCAACAAACAGTAAGCGCCGCTCTTCTTCAAGTTGCTTGGGGTCCCCCTCCCGCATGGCTCGGTCGTGCGGCAGCAAGCCTTGTTCGACGCCAGCCAGATAAACAACAGGAAACTCCAGTCCCTTGGCTGAGTGCAGCGTCATCAGCGTGACGGCCCCTTCGCCTTCTTCAATGCTGTCAACATCCTGAGCCAAACTCGTTGTCTCCAGAAAGCCAGTAAGCGATGGCTCTGGCTCGTGATCGTCAAACTGCCGCGCAGCGCTCAGTAATTCGTCGATGTTCGAGTTTCTCTGAAGGTCCTCTTCTTCGGCCCCGGTCGTCAACGAGGCGCGATAGCTGGTACGGCCAAGAACGGCTTCCAACAGATCACTAACGCGGCCGGTCATGTTCCGCGCCAAATCATCGATCATGTAAGCAAATTGCTTAAGTGCAGGGACTGCCCGTTTGGGTAAGGTTGAGATCTCGTCCGCGCGATGACACGCTTCGAGGTAGGCACACCCTTTGTCGGCCCCCCAGGCAATCAGCTTTCCGATTGAGCTTTTGCCAATGCCACGGGTCGGCGTATTGACCACTCGCAAAAATGCCTGCGAGTCTTCCGGGTTTTCAATGAGCCGCAAATAGCACAGCAGGTCTTTAATTTCAGCCCGTTCGTAAAACCCAACTCCTCCGGCGATTTGCTGCGGAACTCGTGCTCGCGCCAGGGCCGTTTCAATCGAACGAGAAAGCGAATTGACGCGATAGAAGATGGCGAAGTCAGACCATTGACGCCTCCCGCTTTGCACTTGCTGACGAATCTCCATCGCGATCGATTCTGCTTCGTGGAGACCATCATCGTAAGTGCGCAGCTCGACTTCCGGGCCAGGTGGGTTATTTGACCTGAGCGATTTGGCCTTTCGCTGCCGATTATTGGAGATCAGTTGGTCTGCCACCGCCAGAATTTGCGGCGTGCTGCGAAAGTTGTCTTCCAGGCGAATCACTTTGGTCAGGGGATAGTCCCGCTCAAACCGGATAATGTTCTCGATTTGAGCGCCGCGCCAGCCATAGATCGACTGATCGGGATCACCCGTAGCTGCCACGTTGGCTTCGACCTGTGACAATGCCTTGACGATCTGGTACTGAGGTTTGTTGGTGTCCTGGTATTCATCGACCATGACAAATCGATACTGAGTATCGAGCGAACGCCGCAGCTCTTCGTTTTCAGACAGCATCGTGGCAACATGAATTAGCAGGTCATCAAAGTCGACGGCGTTCGCGGCCAGTAATGCCTGCTGATACCGCGGGTAAACCTTGCAGACCACCGCTTCAAGATGACTATTGACCGACTCGTTGTAGCGTTCGGAGTAAAACTCAGGGGTAATGAGTTCGTTCTTGGCGCTACTGATGCGGTTGCCGATTTTAGATGGGGTGTAGGTAGTGGGGTCGTAGTCGAGATCTCGGACGATTTGTTTGAGAAGCGACTGCTGATCGCTGGTATCGAAGATGGTGAAGTTCGACTTGAGGCCAACCAGATGGGGCCGGGCACGCAGCAGCCGCGAGCAAAATCGATGAAACGTGCTGACCCAAACTTGCTTCCCGGGGATCAGCTTGGTGACACGCTCCGCCATTTCGCGGGCGGCTTTGTTGGTAAAGGTAATCGCTAGAATTTCGGACGGATGCACCCCTTTTTCAATCAGCCGCGCGATACGGCGGGTCACGACGCGAGTCTTCCCCGACCCGGGACCCGCAATCACGAGAAGCGGTCCTTCGACATGCTCGACCACCTCCCGCTGGGGTGGGGTTAGTCCGTCAGATTGCACGCAGTGACTCCATTCTTCCATCAAAAACCTGCCAAAGTGCAGCCGTGCATGGTAGCATCCCAAGGCCATTCGTGCCGTTCCACGATCACGGAATTCACCTTTGTGTAGCCGAATGGCGAATGGCTCGAATCGGGATCGATAAACGGTGATGGTTCGATAACCATTGATCTGGCAATGTTTTAGATGTCAGCGCACAGAACTCGTCATGACCGACAAATCAAAACACAAAACTGACGACCTGACGACTCAGCTGGCGCGAAAACTGAAGCCTGCCCTCAAGATCTATTTCGAGGAGGAT
>JAIXVG010000338.1 GCA_027483145.1 Planctomyces sp. | reverse complement strand
AGGTAAAGCGAAGGCAGGTGATCGATGGAGAATAAGTTATTCGCCGTTGATCATGACCCCGCATTCGAAAACGCGATTCCTTCGTTGTCGCCACTGAATCAGACGGCAGACATCGCTCAAGAGCTTCAGTCGCTCAAGGGCCGCTATCAGGAATTGTCGGCCCTCGCTGGTGAACTGGCCCACGAGATTCGCAATCCCCTGTCAGCGATGAGCTTGCACGTCGACTTATTGCTGGAAGACTTGGGTGAAGTCGAAACCCCGCGCGATCGGCGATTGCAGCAGCGTGTGGAAGCGTTGGGAGAGGGTTGCGCTCGGCTCGAACGAATGCTTAACGACTTCCTGCAGTTTGCTCGTGCTGGAACCATTCGGGCGAGCAATGTGCAACTCAATGATTTGGTATCGCAGTTTCTGGGAGAGCTGGCAGCAGAAGCTGCCATGCACAAGGTGGAGATCAGCCCTCATCTGGCGACGAATCTTCCAGTGGTTCAGTTAGACGTACCACTTTGGCGGCGTGCGCTGACAAACTTATGCCGTAATGCGTTCGAGGCCATGCCGACCGGTGGAGTGTTGGAAGTAGCCACATACACGCGGCAGCAGGACGTTTTGCTCGACATCATCGATAATGGACAAGGAATGTCGGCGGAGACTCAAAAGCGTATGTTTGACGCTTTCTTTTCAACAAAACCAGCAGGAAGCGGCCTGGGATTGCCAACGGTCAGAAAGATTGTCGAAGCACACAGGGGAAAGCTGACCTGTCAAAGCGAGTTGGGCCGGGGGACTCGATTTTCAATCTCACTCCCTGCAAATGTAGGCCACACCAAGTAACCTAACCGAGTAGCTGGTTATGTGACTGGGATTGTTTGAAGGGCACTCGGTAGAATCTCATGCGGCAAAGGCCGCTTGGCCAGCAATTGCCCAGGACTATCATTGTTGCCGGATACTCGATTGGTGCACGACCTGAGTCTTTAGTCGAATGGCTGATTTATGACTGCAAAGGGGCGTACTGGTCCCGACCTGGCCGAATATCGAATTCGCGTTCTGGTCGTCGATGACGACGAAGCCCACGCACAGGCTGTTTCTGAAAGCTTGTCGCGAGTTGGCTACGAGTGCGTGGTGGCTCCGGGGGGCAAGCGTGCGATCACCCTGATCGAAAGTGAAAACTTTGATGTCGTAGTGACCGACCTCATGATGGAGGATCACGACGGGATCGAGATTCTTAAGAAAACCAAGGCCGAGCTTCCCGATGCGGAAGTCATTCTGTTGACAGGGCATGCGTCAATTAAGTCGGCCCTGACGGCAGGCCAGTATGGTGCCCATACGTATTTGACGAAGCCGCTCGACATTAACGAGCTGCGAAACGCCGTCGAAAAAGCCTCGACCCGGGTGAGGCTCCTTAAGAAGAATGCCGAATTGGCACGGCGGCTTGACGAGAAATTTGGATTTGAAGGGGTTGTTGGCAACAGCGTTTCGATGCAGCGGCTGATTGATAAGCTGAAGGCGGTGGCCCCAACCGACAGCACCGTTTTGATCCAGGGGGAAAGCGGGACCGGCAAAGAACTAGTCGCTCGAGCATTGCACCAGAACAGCGAGCGAAAAAACAAGCCGTTCGTTCCGCTGAATATCTCCGCACTTCCCGAAAGTATCCTGGAAAGCGAGCTATTTGGGCACGAGGCAGGAGCGTTCACAGGGGCGGCGACGAAGCGAATTGGCAAGTTCGAGTATGCCAATGGCGGTACGCTGTTTCTGGATGAAGTGGGCGAAATGCCCATGCCGACCCAGATCAAGCTGCTGCGAGTATTGGAAGATCGGAAGGTAACGCGGCTGGGGGCAAACGAAGAGCTGTCCATTAACGTCAGGCTGGTCGCGGCGACCAACGCCGACTTGCAGGAGATGGTCAAGAAGGGATCTTTTCGAAAAGACCTCTATTACCGCTTATCGGTGGTAACCATTTTCCTCCCTCCGCTGTCAGATCGTCGGGCCGATATCCCGTTTTTGGCAGAGCATTTCCTGCGGCAGTTTGGTGAGCGTTATCGCCGGGAGGCCCCCAGCGTGACTCGCCAGGCCCAGCAGGCACTAATGGCTCATTCCTGGCCCGGCAACATCCGCGAACTGCGGAACGTTATCGAGGGGATGATGGTTCTGGACACCGACGGTAGGCTCGACGTTGATGATTTACCCGATGAGATTTTGCCCGTGGGCCAGCATGCGGTTGACGATGGAAACGGCCCACCCCGGAGCGGAGCCGATGGGCTGATTGGAAAATCGCTGGTCGATGTCGAAAAATTCTATATCGAACGGGCGTTAGAATTGGCTGCCGGCAAGCGAGATGAGGCTGCCAATATGTTGGGGATTGGAGAGCGGACCCTTTACCGGAAAATCAAAGAGTATGACTTGCGGGGCTAGGGGATGAAGGCTGTGTTGCCCGGCTAAGCGGGCAGGGTTCCTGATCATCCTTTAGGCTAACTCCGATTCTCCCGATTGTTGGTTCTTCGTTATTGGCATCCGAAACGACCTGCACCCGAGGCGAGTTTTGAAACAAGCTTGATCCGACGAGGTTGATCTGCTGGTGTTAAGTAAGCAGCCGGAAAGGAATTGGCGAGCGTGTTAACGCAGGAAGAATTGACCCGGTTTCATGAGCACGGTTTTCTCGTTGTTAAACAACTGGCATCGCCAACTGATGTTAAGCAGATGTTGCGGGTGACACTGGATGGGCTGGCTAACGAGATTGCCCCCTTGGAGTACGAAGCCGACTTGCGTTATCCCGGTGCGCCAACTTCAAAGCAAGCTCCTGGAGGACGAACGATTCGCCGGCTGAAGCAAGCCTTCAGCCGCGACTTTGTGTTCACCGAATGGATGGTGCGGCCCGAAGTTCTAGGTCGAATTAAGCAGATTGTTGGTGACCAGGTTATTTGTCCTCTGGCCCACCATAACTGCATCATGACAAAGCACCCCGATTACAGTAGCGCCACTGGTTGGCACCAGGATGTGCGTTACTGGTCATTTACCCGTCCAGAACTTGTGAATGCGTGGATCGCGCTGGGTGAAGAGACGGTGGCCAACGGGTGCCTGAAAGTGATTCCCGGTTCACACAAGTTGGCGCTGGAACCATGGCAACTCGATGACCAGTTGTTCTTTCGCCAAGACGAGCCACGAAACGAGCCGTGGCTGAAACAGGCGGTTTCGGTCCCCCTTTCGGCCGGGGATGTCCTCTTTTTTCATGCAAGAACGTTACACTCGGCCGGTCGAAACACGACCACGCTCACGAAACATTCAGTGGTGTTCACCTTCAGGCCGGCTGACAACCCGCCGGTTCCCGGTAGCCGCTCGGCCGCCTTGCCAGAGCTGCTGCTAACTCCGTAGTGGCTGGCAATACTAGTGCCCATCTCAAGTCTCTCGTATGCGTTCGGCTAGCGCTGACAATCGCAGCGGTACCGAACCAGCACAATCTCGTGTCCGGATCAGTTCTTAGTCCAACTGGCCAGCGAGTTGTGCCAGCAGTCGTTCGAGCTGCATTCGATCGGGAAGGGGGCTTCCACCTTTCAGGCCCGACTCGGCCTCGGTGAGGAGCTCAGTAATGCGGAGAGCTTTGTTGCGGCCAATCCGGCGCAGATAAGCTTCGCTAGGTCCTAATGCTGCGGGAAAGACTTTTGCATCGATCAGTGCGTGTCGCAATCCATTTGCCGATGCGTATAACGTGGCGGTCGCATATTTTCGAAAAACGAATGCTATGCCCCCTAACAGCTTGGGAGCCGGTTCGCCTGAGACCAATAGTTGATCGAGGCAAGCATAGGCCTTTCTCAATTGACCGTCACGAACGGCGTCGGCCATCGCCCAGGTGGTCTCGGTGGTCCAGCCACCAACGCGT
>JAIXVG010000574.1 GCA_027483145.1 Planctomyces sp. | reverse complement strand
GCATCGAGTGGTATCTGAACTTCCCCTTGCTGGCTTGTGAGGACCGCAACAGGCTGTTCGTTGATGAAGGCTGCTCGAATTTCGCAATCGGAGCGAAGCAGAATTGGGAGTAGACCAGAAGCCGCCCCCAGGTAAATTTTGGTTTCACCTGCAATTCGACCAGCATGATCGACCGCTACAAAGTGTTCGACGTATCGCACGGTCAGACCGCTGGGGCCTGTATTTCGCCTGACGGTCGATAGCTCAATAGGACCTGGTGCTGCCTCATACAAGCGAACCGGATCAGTCATTCTGCCTGTTTCTAACAGGTCGATCACTGCCAGCGGATGGTCATCGGGAGAAGCGAGCAGCCGGGCCGACCTGGGCTCGACTGTCGTCGCCTCCATCGCAATGGCTACATACTCTTCGATTGCAGCTAGTTCTAATACCTGAACTTTGGGCAAACGTAACGTTTCCAAAGTAGCCTTCAGCGTTGCTTGCAACGTCAGCGTGATTGGTAAGTCGATTCGCTCTTCAGGCTGAATCAGAATCTGCAACTGCCCGTCATCAAGACGCGTCGTTTGAACGTTTCCAATGGAACTCGTCGCTACAAAGTCGGCAGGGGGATTATCGACCCGGACTCGAAAGCCGCTAATTCCTTCATCTTCGGGAATCAATTGAATCTGTTGCTGCCATTTCCAGGTACCTGCTTCACCAGCCGTCACGCTATGAAGCGCAACTGCCCGTGCGCGTCCGTTGACGGGGATGATGGTCATCCCGCCCCCTGGCTCTTCTTCCAGTACACGCCAGCTACCCAGCACCGTCGCTCCATCGACGGGGGCGACGGGCTCCGACTTCAAGTCGACGGGCTTCAAACTGCGATGAGGCTTTACTTCGACCAAGAACTCGGGTTCGTATGTCACAATCAATCGTTGATCGACGACATCGGTTTCTTCAGGACGTGCCCAGGGCCATGCTAATTCGGTCTTCGTTCGCAGGGGTTGATGGGCTTTGACGGTAATTGTTTGCAGCGACTGCGTCTTATCAGCCAGAAACAACACCACCCGATTCTGATTTCCATTCAGTCGAGACTCGGCCCAGCGTACGAGCCGCTCGGCCCCTGCTTCCATGACCGAAATCGATTCGATCTGCAGCCGCCTGTCGATCAGAAAGCTATGCGAGAATGATGGCGCACCCGATGTTTCCAGGTCGGTTACCAGCTTCCATTCGATTCGGCGCTTTCCAACCCGTGCTTGCTGTTGCCACTTAATCGCTCGTTTTTTGGATACTTTGGTTGCCAGGCTGACGATCGGGCCTGTTGCTCCGTCGAGCCTGAACGCCAATGCGGGCCGGGTCCCCGATATTCCATCGCTCCATTGCCGCGCAAAGTCATCGACAGGAATGGCGGCAAACCCAAAATCATCGGTTGTCATCCCTGGATCAAGCTTGTATTCGTTCCCGGCAATCACGCCGTACAAGTCAAGCATACCGGCCCATTGGCATTCATCGGTTGCAATCAATGCTGCCCGGGGGAGGGTGACATCGCTGCGCAGGTTGATATCGAGCGGGACATAGACTTCGCCTGCCAGCTCGACCTCAGCCTGCTGCCCAGGGGGTAACTCGATACTCATGCGCCTAGCCATACCGGGCAATTCTTCCAATTGATAGCGCAGCGCCTGCTTGCACCTGAAGTCCTTCAGGATGCAATTGGGAGGCAAGCTGATCGACACGAGCCGCAGCCCTTCTTCGACCGGCCGGACCACACCACGAAAGCTAAGGAGGGCGGTCCCTGCCTTCAGTTCTAACAAGTTGAGCATTCGCCCTTCTGCGATGGCGGTTGTTTTGGTGAGTGAAGGCTCGCTTGACCAACTGACCCTCAGGGCGCTAGTTGGCCCCAGTTCGGCTGAGACAGTCATCTGATCGATCGATGCCTGGACTTCCCCTTTCGCAGACGCGATTTTGACTTCGCCATATTGCCGATCAAACTCGAGCAGTAAGCGAGCGTTAGCCACACGGGGAATCCCCGTTTCAAATTGTCCGCCGCGCGAGGCGTTTGTACCCGGTTGATGAAGTTCGAGCAGCACGTCGTGCTTGAGTGGCTTTTGCTTCGATAGTTCTTTGTTACCAGTTGGGTCAGGGATTGAAGTGGCTGGTGGTAGCTCAATAACAACGCCTCCGCCGGTTGCGGCTGGCAGCACGGGGAAGGGCTTCCCATCGACAAGACAAGCAGAGCGACCACCGAGGTTGGCATTGGTCACCGGTAGTTCCAGGCGCATTGGAGCCGCAGGGTTCAAGCGTGTGACCTTCCAGCGAGCCGATAGAACAACTGTCCCCTGCTGCCCTACTTTTCCACGATAGTCGGCATGCGAAAGGAGCCATTCTGGGCTTGTCTGCTGCTTGATGGCTAGTTTCTCTAGCTCGGTTAACAGATCGGGGTGGGCATAAACTACGGGAAGTCGCGATGAAGGCTTCCCCTCTCGATCTACCGGAATGTAGACCGCCTCGATCTGACCGTTTTGAAGTTTCTGTGCTGCTTCGCCATCCCGTGCAGCAGGGTCACCCGTCTGGGCAGATAGACTGGCATTCCCGATCAGTCCCGCAACAAACAGGATCGCTCCAATCCCAGCGACTTCCTGCCGAGCGCGAAAGTTCCATGAGCTTTCGGCTGGCGCAATTTCACCAGGTTGCAGCAGCGAAACCTGCCACGTCCGCCGTGGAAGGAGCAACGACAAAATCGTTCCAGCCATCCCTCCACCTGCCAGCGGTGCGACCAGAGCCGGTCCGAAGAGTGCAATCGACAAGCAGCCGGCCATCCACCAGACTGCTCCCCATGCTCGATATCGCCACCGCAACTTGCGAACGATAACACCGGTCGTCAGACTAAACAGCAAGAAGGTCCAACTGAGTGTTTGCAGTTGGGGCAACGACCATGTCTCCAGCTCCAGTCGTGCTGGTGGTTCGACCGACTCTCCTCGATAGACTGCCCAGCCTGCGGGAACCGTTATGCTGCTGCCAAACTGTGTTCCAACCAGCGAGACCTCTTCCGGCTCACTCCATAACTGGCGGTACGAAGGAAGCATAAACGGATTGAAAAAGCCGCTATTGGCACCGCGCCCCAGTGGCCCAAACAAACGAGTCATCCACGTTGGCTGTGTGATGGGTGACGACAGCAATACGCCGACTGGTTCTTTTGTCATCCCGGCTGCCGGGGGTAAGGCAAACTCCCAGCGGAATGTCAGGACGGTCATGCCGAGATCGGGCAGCACAATCTGACGACGATCGACTAACCCCGGCTGTTCCGCTTTAACCTGATACAAGATCTCGATCGACGACCATTGGCCCGACGTCGCTGGCTCTAAAATCATCCACCCACCATCGGTACGAAGAGCGCTAACGGTCTCATCGTTTACTTTTGCAGCCAGGAACATCGCTGAAGCGGGAAGCTTGAGCATCATGGCTCCGGCCCCTGCGTCGCTTAAGATGTCGTATCGGGCACGATGCAAGTCGGCCCCGCTAGTGTTGGCTGAAATCAGCGATCGCAAATGCAGCGTTGCCTTTAAGGCTGGCTTGTCGGCTAAGGGTCGTTCACGTGTCTCAAACCATAGCCGGTTACGCGGAGCAGAATAGCTCCATAGTTTTCGCCGCAGCGATTGCGCATCACCGCTAAACAAGACCTCGCTGACTGCCAGTTCGGTCTCGGGTTCCAGGCCACGCGTTTCTGTTCGTGGTAAATCGGCCAATAGCGACTCGACCGAAACGCTGGCCCGAAACGTTCTGGCTTGTGGGACAAACACGAGCCCCACCTGATTGCTTGGGCTTTCAGCCTCAGCCTCGGTACTTACCGCTGTGCCGCTCGCAGACCCTTCAGATTCAAATTGAGGATCGACCGAGCCTTCGATTCGAAGTTTGGCTTCTGCGATGGCCGGTAATGTCAGTTCCCACAGGTCCCCGCTATCGGGATAGCCCCAGGCACTGTGCTGATCTTTTGGCAACTTCGTCGCCTGCAAGTTCTCGGTGCGGGGCGAGACAAGCTTCCAGGCGACGTGCTCAGTCGATTGAGAAACATATACCAGCAGTCGATCGAGTTGTTCTCCAGGAGAAGCACATTGCACGTAATAGGTTTGCCGCATCCCTTCTTCGTCGATCGCTGCTGCGACGTGAACCCGTGCATCGACCGGCCGCAATCGGGGTTGGGCCACGACGTCACCTGCTGGCTCCTCGTCAAGGGGACGCCACCACCGAATGTCTGCCGCTGGCCCCGCTTGAGCCTCTGTGAACAGCTTCAGTCCCCGCCATTGCTCTCCAATGCTGGCGAGCGAGACCCCTTCAAATCGCGATGAGTCAACAAGCGTTAGCGAAACCGACGGCGTTTGCGAAAGGACGACAAGATGGGCCACATTTTCTGCACCAATCGGAATTGGAATGGGCAGCCCCACTCGTTGACCAGCCGCAGGGGGACGTAGCCGGGCCTCTAATCGAATCGAGCGACTTACCCCAACCTGCAACGGCTCGGCGAATTCGACATGCAGTAGCGATCCCCCTCCCGCCTGCGGCTGGACTTCCCAACTGCTTTGCTCGGCTGCTCGATCGACACCTAACGGACGAACGTCGGTAATTTCCCACTCGGCCGGGATCTTGCAGGAAGTTTGAAACAAGCTGCCGCTGGCAATGGTCCAATTCAGCTCGGCTTTCAAAATCCAGGCATCGTCTCCTGGCTGCAGCCACGATAAAATGGAACAGGCCGGAGCCGTTTGTGGGCGCCGGATATCGGCCGTCAATTGAGCATCAGCTGACCTGCGCTGAAAGACGTGTGTTTCACCTGCCGCGTTGGTCATCACCGGAGCGATTTGCTTTAGCCCTCTGGTTCTCAGGTTACGCAGTTGCAGCGTTGGCGCGACTGTTAACGATTGCTGTCCACCTAAAAACAACGCCCCTTCCAGCATGATCTGTGGTAGCGTTAGCGAAGCATTGGCTAAACCGGTTTTGGCCACACTCAGGCCATCGAACCGAATCACGCGCCCTCGCCCCTGCAGCTTACCCGGTAGCCGGACGGTAATCAGGTTTCGGCTTTCGCTTGATTCGCTTTGCGTCCATGCCAGCGGCAATTCGCCACCATACGTGATCGAATAAACATCGAGCCCGGGCGAAAGCGAAAATGTCAGTTCGGTAACAGGAGCTTCCAGCACATCGACCTGAAAGCCGGCCTGAAATCGAACGTCATCTTCGGTGACAATTGCTTCGAGTTCACTTTCATAGGCCAACTTGGCGGTGGCAGGAGCCTGACTCATTGCAGCGAGTAAACTCACCCGGGTGCTGGTCGCTGCCCCCAGTGAAAAGCGATCAACGCTCCATTCCCCTTCTGTCTTGGAAGACTCGGGGAGACTCCCGGCCACTTCGAGCCGCATGCCATGGGGGTAACGAAAGGTAAACCGTGTTGTCGCAGCCGCCGGAAATTCGAGGGCAAACTCGGTGCTGCGCGAGGTGGCAACTCCTCGCAGCGACCATTGGCCTGTTACCTCGCCAGCCGGACGATCAACATATAAATAGGTGCGGCCATCCGGTCCAGAACCCCAATTGGCGCTGGCGTTCCCCCATTCCAGTTCGCCTACGGCAGCGTTCCACGGTTCGAGTGCGAGCGTTACTTGCTGATCGCTGGTCCGCTCGACCTGCCAGGTCAACTGACCGCCGCGCATTGTGTCGGCCACAATGGTGGCGCTATACTCGGCAGAGACAATGGCCGCTGGGGGGGGAGCGGGAACGACTGGTAATGCTGCCTGGTACAGAGCTTCAAACTCTTGGCGATCAATCGCTACCAGTGGCGGACGAAGCCAGTCGGTCGGGCGATCTTCTGGCACCAGAATTCGCTTCACAGTCGTCAACTTCTTAGCAGCCGTAGTGCGTGCGGTATCGCTGCTGATGGTATTGCGCTCGCCCTGAGCCTGCGCAAGAGAATTTGGCCCAAGCAACGCGAGAGCCAGCCCTATGAGCATCAGCACTGTTCGCAGGTCGACTGATGCTTGACGAACGACATTCCCAGCGCGCGGCGGTTGGCGCGATTCCTGTGCGTTACAAGTAAATCGTGCGTAGAAACTCACGAGATACCACTCCCCGCCTCCGTGCGACCTAACGTTCCGGCTTCAATGGGCCTCAACTGGGTAGGCTGCTCATTGACAGAAATCGATACGATTGAAGACCGGCTATTTCGCTGTAGCGTTTCCGGGAACATCTCATTCTCAAATGGAAGGGGGCCACCGGTCGCCAGAGGAATGGCCTGCCAGCGCGATCGCAGCTCGATCAGTACGGCCACCATCGGAAAGACGAGGCCAATAATCATTGGCTGCAAGAGCAACTGCAGCGGCGTCATGTACCATAAACCCGCCAGCGAAACTCCAAACGCAATTAAAAGCACCGTAATCACATGCCGCAGGTAGCGCACCTTCAGCACCAGAAAACCCATCAGTAGAGATGACCCCGCTCCGATAAATAAGATCATCGGCGAACTCATCGCCGACAGCGACAATGTTCCGGGCTCGCCAAATTGGGTCAGCGAGTAGGTATTCCCTGTTTGATTCAAAGTGGCGAGGTCTGGTCCCCCACTCCCACTAATCCCTATCCAATCATCAAGTTGCGTGCTTCCCGGGTCAGATACTCGACGAAACGCCAGCCCGGCAGGTCTCCAGCGAAACATGGGCATCACTTGCTTCGAATGATCGAACAAGAGCAGATCGGGGGGGAGCGTGACCTCCCACACCACTTGTGCCAACCATGCCGACTGAGGAAACCGCGGGGAAGAGAATTGCAGCTCGCTATACCAGCTAAGACTGCGTTTTGCCGGTTCCTGATATTGAAACGCAATCAACGAGTCGCTGCTGCCGGGGCGGCTCTCGATGTTGGGGAGCGTAAACTTCTTCTCGGTCCCGGTGGTGCGCATCGCAGGGAGGGGGACTTCGACTCCCCCGATGGTTAATCGAGTTAGCGTCACGGTTACTGGAAGCGACACATTCACTCCCCGCATGTCTCCCGTTACCCGAAAGACGGCCGCATAGCGAATGTTCCCACCGTTATCGACAGTTCCGCGAACCAATCCCTTTGTGACCACCGACTGACCACTATCACCAACGAGCGCGGGCGATAGCTTAATGGGGAACTCAGCCACTGGTGCAACAGCCGCCCAGCGCTGACCTGCTTCGTCAAAACCACGAGCGACCCACCTCTCGGCATCGGTCGTCGTTGCAAACCATTGACCTCGCGCAAACTGAAACGTGGTCCCCGTTGGTTCAGCATCAAGCGAGGTCACCAATGGGACTGCAGCTCGTACTTCTGCCCCGGCCGTCACTGGCGCAGGTAACGGTACGGAGTAACGCAAGTTGACGGCAAAGCTTCCCAGTCGCGGCTCATCGAGTGCAATGCGGGCGGTTCGAAATGGACCCTCTTCTCCACTCGACCAGGTAATCGGCAGTTCAACCTTGTCTTCCGAGGTCACCTGCAGCATTCCCTGCAAGGTCGCGGGGACCTTCAGCCTTAATGCCAAGAGACGTTCGTATGCCACCTTATACGAGAGCCGTTGCAGTACGTTCAGTTGCCCATCTTTGGCTTCCGTTAAGAACTGGTTTTCGATCGCAATCTTTTGCGACTGGGGCAACACCTTTACTCGCACCAATTGATTCTCGGGATCGACCCGGTAATCGGTGCGACTCAGATTGCGAAACCCTTCAGGGAGTTCCAGCCGCTGCCTGAGTGCGGCCGATAAGGGCCTGATTACTGTCGAGCCGACAGCCGTGACCTCCGACTCCACCTTTTCATCGTTGAACACCAAAAGTGATGTTGGCAGCGGACTCGACGCCAGCATTTGCGGCAGCGAGAACTGTGGCTCTTCGTTGGGCTTAACTGGTCGCCGCGCGCGCAAAGTGACCGTTACCAAATCGCTTTTGCGGTCGACCAGGCGAATTCGAATCAGTTGCTCTGGTTCGGCCGCGTCCCCCAGCGCGAAGCTTTCGACGACTGTGCCGCGCGGCTCGATCCCTTCAATGAGCCAACCTGCTTCGCGCCAGTCGGGCCAGCGCAACACTAATTCCTGCACTCCGCCACGAAAGACCTGAACCGGAAACTGGGCTTCCAATCGCAACTGATCTGCTGCGGCCAGCAGATACAAGTGGGGCTCGACCACAAAGTAAGGCTGAACCGTTTCGGTCGAGATTGAAAGCCGAAACGGTTGATTCAAGAAACGATAAGCTCGGGCAATTTGTCCGGCACCGGTTCGAGTTCGCCACTCAGCCGCGCTAATCCGCACGATGTTCGGGTCGAGAACTTCTTGTGCTCCAAGGCGCAGCCCTTCTAGTGGAACAATCCCGACTTCACCCGTTTGCTTGCGTGCCCCTTCGACCGCAAACCCTTCGAGCACGATCTTCTTGTCACTCCCGTACTTCGCCCGCACGGTCCAGTTCAGGATTGCAATCCCGTTGGAGGGAGCGGTCAGCAGGAGGGTGACGCGCGAGGGATTTTCTGGGTCGACCCGATGCTCGCGGTACTCTTTCCCTTCGATGGCAACAATTTCTGCCCCAACTGGCAGTCGCACTACGACCTGATCGAACGTACTTTGCAGGGCACGAATCCGCTGGGTCGCTTCAAGGACCATCGAGTCGGTCGAGACTCGGGCCATAATCGACGTGCTGGTTTCCAGGGCCACTTCGGCCCGCTGCGAGTTGGGTAGAGGCTGCCACGTCAGGTCGATTCGTTCTCCAAGTCCAAACACGTCGATCTCGGTCGCCGTCCCGTCGATATCCCGGGTTTCCGTCGCCGATTGCTCCGACGCTTTGACAACTAGCGGCGACATTGGCGCGGTCAACTTCAAGTGACTCACTGCCGCCGACGGAATCCCCAGTTGTAGCCGCCTGATGGCAACTTGCTTTCGCAGTGGAACCGACAGGCCCAACGTCAGTTGATGGAGCCCCTTACCGCGAAACCACCAGCGATAGCCTTGCTCTCGATCGAAACCACCAAAAATGGCATCTCCCGGACCTTCGTAAGCACTACTCCGCAGCAGCGCCTCTCCTACGGCCAGCGGCACCAGGACGGCCCCTTCCGATTCATGAATCTGAACAGAAAAGACCCCTTCCAGCTCTACCCGCTCTTCGTTTGCAGTCCCGGTGAACTCGACCCCTGCAACACTAAACGCCGGTTGCCCACCCTTCTTTGGGGCACGCCGTTCTTTCAAAAACTCGAGGTACGCCTCTAAGTTCGCATCAGCCGGAACCGGGACAAGTTGCCCATCGGCCCCCGGCAGATAAACAATGTCTGCTGGAACACCAGCAGGCTCGGGTTTTCCTTTTGGTGCGGTTGGCGGCAGCGAAGTAGTCGGCTGGGAACCGGCCGGTTCTTGCGACCAGACCTTGCTTTCCCCTTGCCCCAAACAGAGGAGACCAACAACGAGCGCGAGCATCAGCCAAAGGTGTCGGGGAGTTAATGCCAAGCCGTCAAACCCCAGCCGAGCCGACCACGCCACCTGCTGGCTAGTGTTTGCCGCGATGAACCTTCTCCCTTCACCACTGGCGGACCAATTCCGCAAGTGGCCGAAATACCGGATCTTGTGACAGCGTAAAGACATAAGCCCATCGTCCATTCGCTGTTAACCGGCTACCCCTCGTCCGGCGACCTCTCGTCCAGTTACTAGGCTGAACCGTTGTTTTCTCGGCCCGAAACAATGTCACCTAGGACAGTGCCCCTGGCGGCGGGAACTCAGGGCAACCAAGGTGCCAAGATCTGCCACACTTCGCCAGACTTCCCACTCATTAAGTTTATCCCGTTTTCACGATCCGAGGAAGAAATTGATCCCTCCCCAGGCGGGATCTATTCACATTTCGAATTCTGTCAGGGTTTTTCCGATGAGTCTCCACCAGAAAGATTTTCTCAAGTTCTGGTTATTCTCAAGCTCCAATTTGAGCCATTTCTGACACTTTTCTGGAATCGCCCCTGTTTACGGCGTTCCCCGTGCAGACGCCAACCTGAAACCCTCTCCATCTTTTCCGGGTATGCTCTATCGCCCTATGAGCGAAAACCTGCTCGCACAAGAACAATTGCTGGTCGCCGCCTGCCTGGCAGGTGACCAGGCCGCCTTGCGCGAATTTGTGAATCAGTTCTACAACATGATCTACGCCGTCGCCCATCGAACTTTGCAGAGCCATCACGACGCGGAAGATGTCTCTCAGGAATCAATCCTGCGGGCCATTCGCAACCTCAATCAGTGGGATGGCTTGCGACCGCTGAAGCCCTGGCTGTTGACCATTACCATGAACCGCTGCCGGACCCGGCTCGGAAAGAAATCGAAGCAAGCCGCCCAAGAACTATCAATCGAACCTGCAAGCACTGATGCCAACCCCAACCGGGCTGCTTTGGCTGAAGAGCTGGAAATGGCGTTAGTATCCCTACGCGACGACTATCGACAAGTTTTTGCCCTGTTTTATGAGCAAGAGCTGCCTCTTGCCGAGGTAGCCGAAGTGATGGGGGTCCCTGAAGGGACTGTTAAAACCTGGCTGCATCGCGCCCGCAAAGAATTAGCCTCCCGCCTCGCGGAAAGAGGGGTCACTCCATGAACTGCCAGGAATTCGAAGACCAGTTGCATGCAGCCTGCGATCAGCGTCTTTCTCCGCTTCCTGCGGAACTACAAGATCATGCCGCCGGTTGCCTTGAATGTCAGAAAACGTGGCAGCAGTTTGCGCAGTTGCTTGTCGCAGCTAAGTCGTGGAAGCAGGCTGCCCATAGACCCGGTCCTCTCACAGAAGCGCGGCTCGCAACAGTCGTCTCACTCGCGTTGGCTCTGTCTTCGCACACCAGCAGCCCCGCCCCCGCGTGGTCCCCTTTGGTCACTGCAACTCGCTTCAGCGTGAAGCAGTACTATGTCACTATCGCTGCAGGTCTCTTGATTGCGATTGGCCTGGGCGCAATTGGCTTGGGTTGGCTAGGGACAGTCGGTAAATCAGGTAGCGCGACGTCGATCGCAAAGCAGCAGACGAGCCCGTCGGTGGCACCCACCCCGGCTCGATTGGCCGATCAACCGCCCGCTGCGCAAGTCGAAGCACTTGTCCAATCCCTCGCTGCAGACTACCAAAGCCTTTCTGCATCGACATCGGGGACGTTGGAATCGCTCAAGTTGCTGGTCGAACCGGCGGCTACCAATGCCCGCTCAGCCATTAGCTTTCCACGACTGCTCAATCGATCAACCGACTCTGACCGTCCGAATGATGCTCAACCTGGTACCAATAGCTGGTCTAATGAGATTCCCATTTTGAAGCCCGAAGTCGGCAATGCGTTTCGCTTTCTGTGGGAAGCAATCCCTAACTCCCCCACCGCGACGAGCTAGACCGCATTGGAGTTAAGTGTCGCGTCGTGGCATGGGTTTGACCTCTGAATCTAACGCCGCGGGACGCAACTCTTATCTGAAGCTCGCTCTAGCTCGTCGTTCCTGAGAATATGAACTCTATGCGCATACTTACCTGGTCTCTCCCACGCTCTAGCCTTGGGCTACTTGCGCTCGTGCTGCTTACTCAGTACCCTCGCACGACCTTTGCCCAACCCGCTGCTGCCTCTATCAAGCCGGGCGAACCAAGCGTGTGGGGGCTTGTCGCCAGTGATGTCGCAGCCATTGTCGAGTTTCCCAGTCCTCGTGTTAGCTGGAGTACCATTCTCGATAGTCAACCGGCCAAACGCTTCTTTGACTCCCCCTTGCGCAAAGAGGCACGGCTGGTAACGGCCCGCAAGCAACTGGGCCAACTGAACGATGCAATCGCCCAGCAGACCGGAGCATCTCTGTCCGAACAGCTACTCGACGTATTCGATCAACAACTGGTGCTGGCCATCTACTCTCCACCGAATAAGGAAGCCGAGGGGGTTGTTCTGGGAGCAACTTCCGATTCAAAATCGCTGACGCGCATCATCAGCACGTGGAAATCGCTCGACAAATCCTCATCATTCAAGTCGACCACTTATCGCTCTGCAGAAATTCTGGAACGAACTGGTCCAACCACCATCTATTGCGTCAGTCTGGGGCAACGATTCGCGCTGACAGACAAGCTGAACCGGGCACGACAAGTCGCCGAACTGGCCGAGCAACAGGCCACGGGTAACAACGCAGCTAACTCTGCCGGCCTTCCCGCGCCTCAGTTCTCTAACGCAGACGGGGCACTCGTAAGGGCGAAAGTCTACAGCCGCCGCTGGGACCATCTTCTTGATCCAACCCCGTCCGGCGACCCTGGCGAAGCTCTGTTACGCGAAGCCTGGTTACTGTATGAGGAATGGCAGATCACGCTCGATTGGGATAACGGTCCACTCATCAGGCTCGCAGGGACAGTCACGCCAGCCGAGGTCGCACGCTCGTGGCATCAGGGCTGGCTGGCTAACACGAAATTGCCGTCCGCCCTCAGCCGAGTTTCTGCCGAAGCGGCACTGGTTGTTGCGGGTCGCTGGAATCTCCCGGCTGTGGCCAAACTCTTTATTGAGAGATCTTCGAAGCGCGATCTTGAGGAATTCGAGAAAGGCCGCCGCCTCCTCCGTGGTGCGACAGGTGGCGAAGACCCACTCGACCGAATTGCCCCAGCCATCACCGGGGATTGGACGATGTGGTTAGCCCCTGCTCCGTTAAGTGGCGGCAAACGTTTGCCCGCGAAAATCGTCTTCGATTCGCTCTTTCCCCCAACCGACCAACCCAATCCAAGCTTGACTCGGGCCATCGATGCCTATGCCCAGTTTGCGATGCAAGCCTTCTCGGCCATGTGGAACGACGATCCAAATCGTCCGGAAGCTACCGTAATGACCAAAGTCGCAGCGTCCAGCAGTCAATCGAAGGGAAGCGAGGGACAGGGCATCATGCGAACGCTTACCGCCATGCGCCAGGACATCGTTACGGTTTTTGCCAGCGACAAGCAACTCACATGGGCGGGCGACGAAGAGACGTTGCAACAGTATCTCGCTGCCGAAGTGCCATCCCGCAGCCCAGCTAACGCTCCCCTGCTTGCCGTGCTGAATCGGCTTGATCCGGAAGCGAGTCAGTTGGCTGTGGTCAACATCAAGGCGACACGCACCTGGTTGGTCGACCAGCGGGCCTTGCTGACCGCATGGGGCAAAACTCAGCTTCGACTCGGTCCCCAGTTTGACGAGAAGTTCAACCTGCTTGTCGAATCACTCGAACTGGCCGACTGGCTCGCCCTGACGGCTTCCATCACACCTGGCCGTTTCCAACTCTCGCTAGGCCTCATCTGCGACCCGTGACGATTGCTCAATCAGCCAGCGCGTGACCCTACTGAGACTTTTTTTCAAAACGATGAGGTGGGGGCTCGCTGTTCTAAAGGCCCCGGATTAGAAACCTTTCGCATCGGGGGCTTCCGCGTTGCGGTGCGCCCCCGCCACCCAAAGTTGATCTTGCCTAGCTTCTAAAAGAAGTAATGGCCCTGGGATCCTACCCCCAAAGCCCGGTCCGAAGGTTGCTCGATTGAGCTGCGCGGAGCTGCTCATACAGCAGTCGCTCCTCTGCAGTCGCTTCCTTTGGGACCACAATCTTGATGACTGCGAACTGGTCGCCTGCTGGCTTGCCCTTCGCGGCGATCCCTTTGCCCCGCAGTCTCAATTTCATTCCGCTTGATGTGCCGGGTGGCAGCGTCAGCATCACTTCGCCATCAGCCAGCGTCGGCACTTCGACTTTAGCCCCCAGGACTGCCTCAGCCGGCGAGACCGGGATATCAACCAGGATGTCGTTGCCTTCGCGGCGAAACCAGGGATGACCCTCGATATCAATCGTCAGCAGCAGGTCTCCGTTGGGTCCACCGCCACGCCCCGGTTCTCCCTGGCCACTTAGGCGCATCACCGCGCCTGCTTCCACACCGGGTGGGACCTTAACCGAAAGCTGCTGGCGGCCGGTTGATAGCTCGATCTCAAAGTCGACCGAGCCTCCTAGCGCGGCCGTTACAAACGGGACGCGAAGCCGCGCCTCAACCGACTGCCCACTCCGGGTACCGCGCCTCCCCGTTCGCGGTCCCCCGCCCCCAAACAGGTCGGCCATGTTGAATCCGCCCGCCCCAAACAGGTCGGAGATATCAACCTGCGGACCCTGCCCACCTCCCCAGCCCGCCCCATTTGGGTTGCTCCCCATCCCGGCAAATCCGTGGCCAAACTGGTCATACTTCTTACGCTTGTCGGCATCGCCCAAGACATCGTAGGCTTCTTGAATCTCCTTGAACTGCTCGATCGTCGCGGGCTGGTCGGGATTGCTGTCGGGATGGTACTTCTTCGCCAGCTTGCGGTGAGCTTTGCGAATTTCATCTTCAGATGCAGACTTGCTGACACCCAGCACTTCGTAGTAATCGCGTTTGGCCATATCGAACAAAGCAGCTTTAAAAGAAAACAACTCAGAAAGGAGATATCTCGCGCAGCAACTCCAGCTTTTCTGGAAATCGTAACATCTTAACGTAGTATCACTCACCCGGCCCCTTTGGACAAGTCGCACAAAAGTGCCACACTATTCAGTTCGGTCGCCCCAACCCCTTGCTAAGCCACGTTTTTCAGCAGAGCATATAACCAACACGCAATGCCGAATTAACAAACATCGATGACGCAGCGCGGCAGTAAAGGTCAACCTGTGCGGTTTTGGCTGAGATCATTGTTCCCCAAGCCACGCCGACCAATCACCAGATGGTCAGCCTGGTCGCTGGTGTTTTTCGTAACGATCACCGCGGCCCTCTTTGCCTGGCTGCTCGTCGGCCAACTCGTTGATTTTGAACGCCCCGAACGCTTAGCCCTGTTGGCGCTCACCCCCTGGATCTGGTGGCTGGGTATTGCTGGCTGGTCTGGGCTTCCCCCTGCCCGAACTCACTGGGCCACATTGATACGGCTGTTTGGCTTTGCGGTCCTGGTGGCAGCGCTCGCTGTCCCCAGGTCAGTTCGCAAAAGTGAAACGCTGGCTGTCATGTACGTGGTCGACCTCTCCGATTCGGTCGGCGACAAGACCAGCCGCGAGGCCATTCGGTTTGTCACCGAAAACGTCAGCAAAAAACCACCCAAAGACGAAGCGGGTCTCGTCACATTCGGCAAGTCGGCCGCTGTCGAATTGCCGCCCCGTGCCAGCTTTCCGTTTGAAGCGCTCAACGCCCGTATCGACGGAGGCTCGACCAATCTCGAGCAAGCCCTGTCCCTCGCGGCGGCCATGATTCCTGATGATCGCCAGGGACGAATGGTCCTCCTCACCGATGGTGTCGAAACCGAAGGAAGCCTGTCCCGCGTTGTGGCCGACCTGAAGGCTCGCCGGATCGCTGTCGATGTCGTGGGGGTCAACTACGAATACAAGCAAGAAGTCTGGCTCGAGCGAATTGATCTGCCGCAATCGGTCAAGCAGGGGGAAACCTACGAAGCGGCTGTCGTCCTGTCGGCCCTTGAGCCAGGCAACGGAACTCTTGTCCTGCGCGAGAATGGCAACGAGATTGCTCGCGAAGCTGTTGAGTTCACTGCTGGAAAGAATCGCTTCCGGTTGCCCCTGGTGATGCGGGCTCCGGGTCATTACGAATACACCGCCACGATCGAACTCCCCGATTCGGTCGATAGTCTGCGGCAAAACAATTCGGTCGTTGGAACCGTGTTTCTGGAGGGGAAAGGCCAAACCCTGTTGGTCGTGCAAGACCCTGGCAAAGACAAAGATTTCGCCGACTTGCAACAGGCCATTCTGCAGAACGAGCGGGCTGTTGCGGTGATGTCACCAGTCGAGTTCCCCCGCAGCCCGGGCGAACTTCAGTCGTACGACAGCGTTATCTTTGTCAACGTTCCTTGCGACGAATTCGACAGTATGCAACTGCAGGCGGTCCGCGATGCGGTCTTCAACCTGGGAACCGGCTTCCTTATGGTCGGGGGAGACCAGAGTTTTGGTGCGGGTGGCTACAACCGCTCCGTAATCGAAGACCTGCTCCCCGTATCGCTCGACATCTCAGAGAAGAAGGTCGTCCCGAAGGGGGCACTGGCCATCATTCTTCACACCTGCGAATTCCCTGAAGGAAACACCTGGGGCAAGCGCATCACCAAACAAGCGTTAAAGGTTCTGAATAAACAAGACGAAGCCGGGGTGCTGGTCTACGGGCCCGAAGGAGAAGATTGGCTGTTTGAGTTAACCAGCATGCGCGACTACGAGAAAGTAGCCCCCCTCATTCAAGGGGCTGAAATCGGCGATATGCCCAGTTTTGCCAACACGATGGCACTAGGCCTTCAAGGCCTCAGTGACAGCGATGCCGCCACCAAGCACATGATTATCATCTCTGATGGTGACCCCGCTGCCCCACCCGATGAGCTGGTTCAGAAGTTTATTGATCGCAAAATCAGTGTCACCATGATCGCAATCTTCCCGCATGGCGGTATTGATATTAGCGTCATGCAGGCGGTGGCTTCGCTGACCGGAGGCAGGTACTACAAGCCGAGCGACCCCAACGCTCTCCCCTCGATCTTTATCAAAGAGTCCAAAACACTCAAGCGGGGCGTACTGGATGAGAAGCCTTTCCTTCCACAAGTCGATATGCCGAGCCCGATTCTCAAGGGATTGGGTTCCCTCCCCGAGCTGAGGGGTCACGTCGTCACCACGCCCAAAGGCCGGGCACAAAGCATTCTGCAAACGCCCCCAATCACTGCTGCAGGAACCAACGATACCGAAATCGATCCAATTCTTGCCGTGTGGCAGTATGGATTTGGCAAAGCAGCCGCCTTCACTTCAGATCTTTCAACCCGCTGGGGCATCAACTGGATCAACTCTGACCAGTACCAGCCGTTTGTGGGCCAGCTTCTCACTGAAATCTCCCAGGTGAAGCGTCAGTCGTTTCTTCGGGTCTCGACCGAAGTCGCCGGCGGAAACCTGTTAGTGACTGCTGAAGATTTCTCCGCCGATGGAGGTTTTCTGGAGGTCAATGCGCGGGTCAGTGGTCCCGGTGGAAAAATCGAATCCGTTCCCCTCAAGCAAAGTGGTTCGCGGCGATACCAGACCAAGCTCCCCTTGTGGGGTCCCGGGCGATACTACGTTGCCGCCAGCGCCACGGGGGAGGGTCGTAAAGACCAGACCTTCCAAACCGCTATCATGCCCTACTCGGCTGAGTACCTGCGTTTCCGATCGAACCCGGAAGTTCTGGAACGGGTCGCTAAAGAAACCGGTGGCCGACAGCTCGAAGTTTCTGCAACATCCGACGATGTCTACAAGGTCGATCGCCAACCCCGTTCGAGCAGCAAACCCATTTTCGATTGGCTGCTGACCGGCTTAGCCGGTTTGCTATTGCTCGATGTTGCGTTGCGCCGCGTGCAGCTTGATTGGAGCAGCATCACCAGCCTCTTCAAACGCAAGAAAGCCGCCAGCGATCCTTCTGCCACCATGGGAACATTGCTCGAACGAAAGCGGACCGAGTCGCAGCGAACTCAACAAGAGCGTTCGTCAGCTCCCCCGGCCGTGCCCAACCAACCACCTGTCTGGGCGCGCGAGCCAGCCAAGCCAACCACTTCTTCAACCGCGCCCACCACCCCCACATCTAAAGAATCGCAAGACCAGCGTCCCGCCCAGCCCCAATCAACGGCCGAACGACTCCTGGAAATCAAGCGACGAAAACAGCAAGGCAACGATCAATAAAGAACAAAACGCAACGATTTGCCGAGCTGACGATGCTAATCGTTGGCTTCTTCGCGAACCATTCATCACTTCACCCAGAACCAGTTATTTGAAGCACCAATTCAAGCCACCGTATGCCCCCCCTCATCGACCTTGACCACAATGCTACCACTGCCATCGCACCTGAGGTGGCCGACCTTATTGCGCGGGAGAGCATCGAGTCTTACGGAAATCCTGGCAGCAGGCATGCATTGGGCCGGGCCGCTCGTCGCAAGTTGGAGGACAGTCGCGAACTGATCGCCACCCTCATTGGGGCCTTTCCCGACGAGGTCATTTTCACTAGCGGGGGTACCGAAGCGAATAACCAAGCCATTTTCAGCCTGGCCAAAGGACCTCCGGGAACGCTACTCACCTCTCCCGGCGAACACCCCGCCTGCCAGGCCGCCTGCGACCAGTTACTGCTTCGCGGGTGGAAAGTGACTCGCTTGCCAGTCGACCATACCGGCCGGGTCGTCGTCCCCTCGCTGCCACTTTCCACAGAAACGCGACTCGTTTCGCTTCTGTGGGCACACAACGAAACCGGCGTCGTCCAGGAGTTGAACCCGTGGCAACAACTGGCTCAATCTCATCCCTTCTTATGGCACTTAGATGCCGTTCAAGCAGTGGGGAAGTGGCCAGTCAATTTTCATGCGACCGGGGCCACATCGCTGGCCTTTGGAGCACACAAGTTCCACGGGCCACGTGGAATTGGGGTCCTTTGCATGCGGCGGGGCGTCACCCCGTTGCCAATGCTTCACGGCGGCCATCAAGAGATGGGCTTTCGGGCCGGGACCGAACCCGTTCCACTAATAATAGGGATGGCCCGTGCATTGGAATTGGCTGTCACTTGTTTAGCCGAGCGAACAGCCATTATGGAACAGCGCCGTAGTCAACTTGAAGCCGCGCTATTGGCTAGTTGCCAGCCTGCAATAGTCCATGCCCAGGATGCGCCTCGGCTGCCCAACACGCTCAACATGGCTTTTATCGGCGTGCCGGGGGAAGCACTGCTGATGAAACTCGATCTGGCCGGAATATGTTGTTCACTAGGGAGTGCGTGTGCGAGCGGTTCATCCGAACCATCGCCGATTCTCGTCGCAATGGGTTGCCCAGCAGACGTGACCAGTTCATCACTCCGCATGTCGGTCGGCATCGATAACACTCCCGAAGAGATCACCTTAGCCGCCCACCTTATCGCCATCGCCGTTAAAGAACTGCGACAATCCGAAGCGCCACTCTTAACCGTTGCTCCTTGACGCAGATTGTCGTCACAACGAAAGCTATCATACTGTGGATGACCGACAAAGACTTGTCGCTTTGGTGAGGTGTACCACATGGGTAAAGTGGCGTTCTTGACCTCAGTTTACTGCGCAAACTCCAGATTGAAGTCGGCATCTGTGAACGCCATGTTTGAGGTTGGTCCGGTATCGGATTGAATCTTCTTGACGATCAGCTTGGTGACTGGGGTCAGGATATTGAAATGGTTTGCTTTGGGAAGCACCCAGAACTTCGCTTTATCGTTTCCGAATCGTGCGGCGGCTAGTTGGAGTGCATAAACTGAATCGGCGTTTCCGTCGCGGAATCCTTCCATCACAAACACGGGAGATTGAACGGTACCAATCCACTGGATTGGTAATCGCGGAAGGGTCTCGTCGAAGTTGTCTGGGTCATACGGAATGAAGTCCGGTCCATAGTTCAGGCCGGTATGACTTGGACCAAACGAGAAGACCGCTCGGAACTTGTCGGTTGCAGCGGCTACCAGTAGAACCATCGTTCCGCCAGTGCTGTGGCCACCCAGGTAGATGCGGTTGGGATCGATACCGGGCTGCTTGGCCAGAAAGTCGCGAGCGGCCAGGATGTCATCAACTTCACCAAGGTACCCTTCCTTGAATCCGATGTTTTCATTGCCGCCGCGCAGGGCGGGATACATGGTGACGATTCCTTCGCGCCAAAATGCGCTCGCCGATTGATCGTTGTTGGCTGGCTTTGGGACATGAAATCCTTCTTGAATGCCCCAGTATTCGCCGCCGCTGATCCAAATGATGGCTGGTTTGGGAGGACCTTCTTTCGCAATCTTTGTCATATAAGCAGGGAGCCGGCCAATTGGGGAGTCGTAGTAGACCTTGGTGGCAATGTCGGCTGGTGGATCGGGAGCGGGATCGGAATTTTGAAGCTGTTTTACCAATCGTGTTTTAAGTCGTTGCCGCGCTTCGGAGAGTCGCTTGCCGGAGAACCCGGGAACTTTTACGAACGAAGGGGAGGTGTCTGGAACTGTACCGATGAGTTGTTGAAAGTTTTCTGTGCACAGTCGCCGATTGTTTTCATCTCGAAGCGATGCAAAAAAATGATCTCGCACTGACGTGCTATCAGTTCGCCCGACATCAGCGAATTCAACCGTCGTAATATGCTTGGCAAGATAGAAGATACGAAATAACCGCTTTGCTCCAGCTCTTTGCAGGGTAATTTCGAATCCTGGAGCAAGAGCTGTTTCGAGATATCGAACTGGCGCGGGGCTCAAAGACTCTGATTTCTTGGTAATGCTGGAAATTGTCCCTTGCAGAACGTTGGCGGTGATCTGCGGGTCGAGCAACATATTGATTGCGGAGGCTTTGGGTAGATCGATCGTTGTGACGGCCAGCGTGTACTCGGGATTCTTCACCGAAAATGCGTGCACTCCGGGCTTACCATCTTCGCCTAGAGTAGGAACAGGCTGTTGCGGGAACTTAATCGAAATCTGAGTTGTTGGAACGGTAAACGAGACCCAATTTGCAGGTGCTTCTGGGACAGACGGTTCTGCAGCCTGACCAGTGGCCGAAGCCGATACCGAAGAAACCGCCGGTACCGCAGAAGGATTGGCAGAAGTCGTCTGAGTGACATTCGTGGATCGCGGCGATAAGAAGAAGGCAAGCAGACCAACAATCATTAGTCCGCCAGCTCCAATTGCAATTCCAACCAACGAATTCGACGGGGGCGGGCCGGAACCCCCTTTCTTCTTTTTGGAGGTGACCTTCGAGCGAGGCTTGGAGGATGGAAGTGGGGGCGGAGTAGAACGGCTTTTGGTTTTGCGACTTGATCGCGCAGGGGCTGGGTCTTCGTCGTCAGCCGCCTCGTCGTTATCCCAGTCATCCTGATCGCCGAGGTCGTTCAGAAAGTCGTCATCATCAGGGGTGGCCTTGGGGACCGGGATGGCCATCACTTCCTGACATGCCGGGCAGCGGACTCTTTTCCCTGCGAGTTCGGGCTTAAGCTGGTACTTGCGGCTGCAGCCGCGACAGACAACAGGAATGCGCATCGATTGCAAACTTTCAGAATTTGCGCTGGATGTGGCCCGAGCGATTGACTGATTAATTGGCCTTGAAACAGGCGAACAGGACGGCTTGAAAACCGCGACGCTGGGGTCGGACTAGAACCAACTAAAGCCGTCTCGAACCGTCACAATACGATGCGAATGATCCTACTGGAAGGCTTTTTGCCTGTGCGACTGGGCTTTCGCTTCGTAAAACTCGCGGTCAGTGGGGGTGCTGTTTTGGATGCCCCCGGGTTAGAAACACTGCGCGTCGAGGGCTACTGCGTTGCGGGGTGCCCTTGCCACCCAATTCAGCCTAGAAAAGCAAAGGGCCTCCCTTCGCAAATTCCAGTATTGCGGCGGGAGACGGCCACTGCCGGGGCGAAGGTCAAATCAAAGCGAGCAATTGGACCAGGATGAGATTTCCAAAGCTTAGGCACTTTGGCTAGTCAGTTCCCACGGTTAGTCAACTCCCACACCTGCCAGATGATGGTCATCAGGCCCACCGTCAGGCAATAGTAGGCGAAGTAGTGGAGTTTGTTGCGGGTGATGAGGGCTAACAGCGCTTTCAAAGCGAAGAAGCCGACCACGAATGAGACGAACGCTCCGACACCCAACAGGCTCCAATTGACGTTTGCTCCTTCTTCCAGCACGTCCTTCAGCGTTAAGACGGCTGCGCCACCAATCGCGGGGATGGCCAACAAGAATGAATACTTCGCGGCATCATCGCGCGACAGGCCAGTGATGAGGCCGCCGGCGATGGTGCTTCCGGCGCGAGAGACCCCTGGAAGCAAGGCTACTGCTTGAAATAGACCAATAATGAAGGCCGAACCGAAAGGCATTTGGCCCAAGGCGTGCTTCACCCGTTCCCAGTTTTGACCTGCGAGCAGTAAGCCCGCAGTG
>JAIXVG010000283.1 GCA_027483145.1 Planctomyces sp. | reverse complement strand
GATCTCGACAAGGGGATGGTTCTTCCCGGCTACACCCATCTGCAACGGGCACAACCAGTAATGGCTGCCCATTATTGGCTGGCCTATTGCGAGAAGTTTGCCCGAGACCGCGAACGTCTGGCTGACTGTCGCAAGCGGGTCAACATCTGCCCGTTGGGGGCTGCAGCTCTGGCGGGGACATCGCTCCCCATTGACCGCTTTCAAACAGCCAGCCTGTTGGGGTTCAGCGGACCCGCCGCCAACAGTCTCGATGTGTCAAGCGATCGCGATTTTGTGGCTGAAACCATCTTTTGTTTATCGACCATCGCTCTCCACTTAAGCACGTGGGCTGAGGAATGGATCATCTGGTCGACCACCGAGTTTGGTTATCTGCAGCAGCCAGATGCGTACACGACCGGCTCATCAATCATGCCGCAGAAGCGAAACCCCGATGTCCTTGAATTGATCCGTGGAAAGACCGCCCGGCTATTGGGGGATCTCGCTCAGATCATGACTCTATTGAAGGGGCTGCCTCTGGCGTATAACCGCGACCTGCAGGAAGACAAGCTCCCCCTGTTCGATGCGATCGATACGCTGGATGCCTGTCTGGCTCTGGCCCCCGATGTTGTCCGCAGTGCCCGGCTCAATCACGCCCGCATTCAAGCCCGGATTGAAGAAGGCTTCCTCGACGCAACCACACTGATGGAATACCTGATCACCAAGGGAGTCCCGATGCGGACTGGCCACGAAACTGTCGGCAAGCTGGTCAAGCAGTGCGAGCAATCAGGCAAACGTCTAGCTGATCTAACCCTGGCAGAGTTGCAAACAGCCTGCAGCGGTATTGAGCAGGACGTATACCAATCGCTTGGTGCCCGCAACGTCATCCTCAAACTCCGCAGCTATGGCGGCGGTGGCGAAGCCCAGGTGGCGGCTCAACTAGAGCTATGGAAGCAGCGGTTGGCGAGTGAGCCGGGCGGGGGAATCAACGTCGGGTAATTGGAAGGCTTGGCCGCGTCGCTCAGTACTCACAGAACAATGCTACTTGGGCTTAAGCGATATGGCCCAGACGCCGTTTCGAGCGTCTGGGTGACACAGGAAAAAGAGGCACTTGTTGGTTGCACTTGTTTGTCCACCCGCTGGACTGGAATCCCCACGGTACGCCCGTCGAGATACCATCTCGCCGAACCTCACTGCCACAGCGTTGGCGTCTCGACCAGCGCCGCACGGACGGGATTCAGGTGCTTCGGAATTCAGGTGCACATAGTTCAGGTTCTCCGCGATCTTGGTGATGGAGTAGATATCAAGCGAGTGGAAGAAATCTCGAACGAATAGAACAGCACCTGCTAGATGGGATCGGTCTCGAGAGACTTCGGTGCGTAATCCAACACTTGGCGACACAAAAACATGTTGATCGCTTTCGAACTCTGCCCCGTCCACTGCTGCATGAACCGGCTCACCTGCCCAGTTTTCGGAAACCAGATGAGGGCCTGCGCCTGGTCGGGCATGATGACGAACCCGCTGCAGCGAGCATCGCAAGCGATCAGTTCGAGGGTCGGGAAGCCGAGCAGGATTCGCTTAGGTTGATCGTGATCGACCCGCCGGCGGCGGTGGTGGTCACAAGAGAACGTGATGAACTGAACATCCAAGGCATCTTCGACTCGGCGGAGCTGGCTCACGAGAAAGAATTTGTAAATCGCCTCACGGTCCGTCAAGCCTCTTGTCGCTCTGCAACCCAGACATCAAAGGCGATGTTTGGGCCACCTCGCCATCAAACACAGTTGTCACCAGCAAAAGCTGATGAAAGAACCTCGCAGCATCCTGAAAGCAGGAACGGCGAAGGCGGGTCAGACAAGTGCAGTTAGAATGGTTTCGGCGTAACATTCACTCTAATTGAGACTTATGGACAGCGACAGGGCCCCTTGCGCCTGAGACCTTCTTTAGTCAGAGATTTAGACAGAGACCTTTTGTTGCCCACCATTTCACTGACCGGCGATTTCGATGTCGCGTTCAGTCAGCCCTTCGCCCCACTCCGCCAAATGGGTCTTAAGTTAGGCGACCTGAGCAGTGAGCCCAGCGACGTGGTCGATCAACGTCTCGACAAGGCGCTGAAGTTCCTCCATGATGGCCGGTACCTTAGCTGACCTTTCAGAGCTCAGCACCACGGCTTAGCCGTTACCGGCTGAAATAACTTGAATTGGAACAACATGCGGACCAAAACGTTCTGGTTACTTGGACTTGCTTTCGGCTTTGCTGTTTTCTCCGCAGTCGATTCCCGGGCCGAAGATTGGGGGGCCTATCGCATCGTCTCGGCAAGCACTCCGGAGTTTGTTCTTGAAGCTGTTGACGGCGTAAAGGAAGGGGCAGTTATCTCGATCCAGAAGGCTAGCGATTCTCCAAATCAAAAATGGATCGTCGTTTCTACAGAGGGGGTGCTTCGCGTGTCACCCGCTCAAAACTCGTCGCTTGTCCTTTGCGCCGAAACTGGCGGTAGTAAAAATGGTACTCCAATCGTACTAGAGAAGGACCGTGGCGAGCCAAGGCAGCGCTGGTCGTTGGCAAAGCATGAAAACGGCGCTTACTCGCTTATTGCTCGGCACGCACCCGAGCTTGGGATCGACCATTTTGGTGGCGAACGCAAAATCGGGGCGAAGATCGATCTCTGGACCTACAAAGCGAACGATGTCCATTTGCATTGGTTTATCCGGCCGCTTGCGGGAAGTGGCGTTGTCGAAACAAAGTCTGAAGACTCTCCGAAGTATGCACCCCCATCGATCAAGCCTGAGGAAATCCTGCCGGGCACAATAAAGCAGTTTGGTTTTGCCCAAAGTGAAATTTTCCCAGGCACTGTTCGCGACGTGACGGTCTTCATTCCCGCCCAGTATGACGGCTCGAAGCCCGCCTGCGTGTACGTGAAAACCGACGGCTTCAACCCAGATGAAAAGACCTTGTTGGAGAAGATGATCGCAGCCAAAGAGATGCCTGTGACCATCGGTGTCTTTGTTCGTCCGGGTGACGTTCCTGCCCCGATGAAAGGGACCGCCGGACGTCGCAATCGGGACTTTGAGTACGACGGTGTCAGCGACAATAATGCACGATTTCTGATTGACGAGCTTTTGCCGTTCATTTCGAAGGAGTATCAACTCAAACTCTCGACCGACGGTAATGATCGGTGTATTTCAGGCGGAAGTAGTGGTGGAATCGCGGCTTTCACGGCGGCATGGAATCGGCCCGATGCCTTTAGTCGGGTCTATGCGGCGAGCGGAAGTTGGGTCGCGTTTCGCGGCGGGCATGAATTCCCGACAATGGTCCGCAAGTTCGAGGCGAAACCAATTCGCGCGTTCGTCACTACCGCGACACAGGACATGGAAAACGTGGCCGGAAACTGGTTTCTTGTCGACCAGGAGATGGACAAAGCTTTGAAGTTTTCCGGCTACGACTATCAGTTCCGTACGATCGATGGCCCGCATGTCGCAGGCTATATGGAAAATTGGCAGGAGGCAATGTCCTATCTGTGGCATGGCTGGCCGGAGCGAGTGCGCACGGGACCAAGCGGGCCCCGCACACAAGAGGTTCTGATTCCCGGCGAAGATTGGCAGTTAGTGGCCGAAGGCTTTAAAAGCACGCGTGGTCCGGCCAGTAACGCTAATGGCGAGATTGTTTTTGCTGACACTTCGAACAATAAACTCCATCGAATCGAACTTGACGGCAAAGTGAGCGTCTTTGTGGAAGATGCCGCGCACGCGAATTGCACGACGGTTGGCCCCGATGGCTCGGTCTTCACGATCTCGGAGAAGTCTGACAAGCTCCTGCGTTACGACCCCAGCGGAAAGATGAGCGTCGTGTTAGAAGGCATTATTGGCCATTCGATTCTCGCAAGACCTGACGGCAACCTCTATGTCACCACAAACGACGACGGGCTGCACTGCCCAGGCAGCGTGTGGCTCGTCAAGGACAATAAGAAGTTGCAGGTCGACAGTGGGATCAGGTTCGCGACCGGAATGGCCTATCGCCCCGATCAGTGGCTGCTTTCCGTCGCCGAAGGACACTCGAAGCGGGTCTACAGCTATCAGATCAATGAAGATGGATCACTGGGCAACAAGGAGCGATTCTTTCATCTTCATGTCGCTGATTGGGATGATGACTCTGGACCTGAATCACTTTGCTACTCGTTGGAAGGCCGCCAGTTCATCGCCACACGATGCGGAGTTCAAATCACAGCCGACGATGGTCCGACGCAAATCATTCTCCCCGTTCCCGACCGGAGCCGCGTTATTGGCGTTGCGATCGGCGGGCCAGAAATGGATACGCTGTTTGCTTTCTGCGCAAACAAAATCTGGAAACGCAAGATCCGGCAACACTCTATGGGAGCGTACACTCCATGGACCCAGGTAATTCCGGACAAGCTGTAGAGTTCCCAACCTTGTTGATGGAAGACGATGATCTGGGAACTACTTACAAAGAGTCGGAGTTGGGAAAACGGAGCATGTTTTCCCAGTCTTGTAGGGTGTGGATTGCCACACACCGCGTTCATATGAATCAACGACAATCTCAATTCGTGACTAGTAACATTGGTGATTGGTCAAGCATCAACCTCACTATCAAGACCCACCACTGCATTCCGTGTGGCACGCCGCACCCTACGAGGACTCTGCGACAAGAATCAGTCTCCACTCGTTGCGGGCGCAGTACTTCTTGCCAGTCTCGCTAAGCTTTCTGTGTCAGCCGATTAGGACAGGCTCCCGCGTGCCTTCCTGCATTGGTAGCATGAGGGCATGCCAAACTAACGTCGTGCCCATGTGCCTGGCGGAACATTTTTCTTCACGGTCGTGACTCACCGTCGCCGTCGACTGTTTCAAGTTGAGGGGAATAGGACATTGCTCGGCGATGTCATCCGAGACATTCAACGGGATTGGTCGTTAAAGATCAACGCCATGGTGCTGCTCCCCGACCATCTGCATGCCATCTGGACGTACCCACATGGGGACGGCAACTATTCCGGTCGCTGGAGCATCATCAAGAAGAACTACACCACTCGTTACCTGGCCGGTGGCGGGCAGGATACTGTGGTTTCAGCCGGGAAGACCTGTGAACATCGGCGGGGCGTATGGCAACGCCGGTTTTGGGAACATACGATCCAAGACGAAGACGATTTCCAGCTTGACTTCGACTACATTCACTACAACCCGGTTTAGCACAGGCTGGTGAAATGTCCCCGTGACTGGGAGCCATCAAGCTTTCATCGCCGGGTCAAAGCCGATGTTTATCAAGTTGGTTGGGCCTGCTGAAAGTATCGCCCGCCGACGTTTCCCCAAACCTATGACGACTTTGGTAAAGCATCCTGGCAGCGTGTTCGACAACGATCGCGTAGCGAACATCCCAGAAAGGCAGGCAGGAGCCT
>JAIXVG010000237.1 GCA_027483145.1 Planctomyces sp. | reverse complement strand
CGAGCACAAGGACCCGCGCCACATCTCATTACAAACTGTCTTTGCTTACCACTTTGGCAAACTTGGACGCACAGTTGTCGAGTTGAAGTGAAGATTCCTTACCCGAAAACGGGACGATTTTCTGGAAATTGTTAGGTGTGCAGCACTTAAAGCCTCGCTGGCTTACGAAATTGTTATGTTTTATGGAACAGCTCGCCGTGCGGAAAGCAGCAGGTCAGCGTGATTGGTGTCACCGGCTTGATCGGGCCGGATTCGTTTCTTGGCAGCGGTGGCTGTGGCATAACAGTCCTCTCACCCTAACTGGAGGGGTTGCGCGAGAATTGTTTAGGAGGGGCCAGGGTAATGGGCTAGCGATGCAGGGTAGCGGAGAAGCCGAACGTAAGAGGCGACCGCAATCGCCGTGGCCGATGCCGATCAGACGGGGATAAGAAAAAAGCAGAGGGTAATGACCGGCTGGGGCAATTACTCATCCGTTTCCAACAGCATCTCCAGATAGCTCCGGCGTTCGACATGGTCGAGTTTGAGGAGCCGGGCCAAGCGGAAGATCAAGTCGCGAGCCGCATCTCGCTCTTCGGCCGTCGCCACAATTTCGAGTTCGGCAAAAAAACCGAGGGAGGGGACATCATCGATCGTGATCGCGACCGGCCGATCATCAAAGAGGACTGACCACGCCGTCCGGTGCTTCCTGACTTCGCGGGCGATCGTAAACCCCAGGGCCTGCCAAATGGCCAGAAACCCGGCTGCAGCGGTTTCGCTACTGGCCAGATCGACTTCGATTTCGTGCCGCGTTTTGATGTGTGGATCAAGGACCGGGCCTTTGTACGTCAGGCGATACTCGTTCCCAATCTGCCGAATACGGAGGGCCTCATCGGTTTGAGCAAAGTCGCGAGCGGGGTGCCGCAGGTAAGTATCGACCTGCGTGACGGTTTCGCCGGGGATGGCCCCGATGGCTAACAGGCTCATTGAAAAAAGTTCGGGATCAGCCAGACGAAACTTTTGCTCGACTTCGTAAGTGGGTGAGAGGGAATGACTGGCATGGTCGCTCATTGGAGGCTCGTTTTGTTGATTCGTAAAGGTATGTGTTTTCCGGGACCCTGTTCTTTGCAGGGCCGCAACAACTGGTTGGCTAATGATGCAAACAATGTAACTCAGTGTGTGATTAGAAACTTTTCTCTCAACAATTATGAAGGAGAATTGGGGGGCCAACCTGAAAAAAATGAGCGATGACTGTTGGTGCGAAAACCGGTTCTTGTCGACTACTCAGGTTAAAGAATTGCACCCGACCACTGGCGTGGTCGGCTCGGGGTGCCACTTGAAGGCTGCTTTCAACGAAGGCTCAACTGTCAACCCGCCAATCAGGCTCGGGGCCATCCCTTAACTATTTTGTACAATAGTGAATACGGTCATTTCACTTCATGGGTATCGACAAACTTTTCGCCCCAATCGTGCATCAACTCCATGATGGGCAGCAGACTCTTGCCCAAGTCTGTAGCGGAGTACTCGACTTTGGGCGGAACTTCTGCGTAAACCTGCCGATGGACAACGCCGTGGCTTTCGAGTTCCCGCAAATGAGTTGTGAGCATTTGCTGTGTGACCTGGGGCATTAGTCGCTTCAGTTCGCCAAACCGCTTCGTCCCTTGGGTCAAGTGCCAAAGAATCATCGGCTTCCACTTTCCGCCGATGACTTCCAAAGTCACTTCAACGAAACATCGCTGCTCGACGACTGGGCAAGGCTTGGGCCTTGCAGAGTTCTTCTCTCGCGGTGGTCTGCTTTTCATGACTACCTCCTAAAAAACTGCCTACTCGACTAGGAACGGTATACCCACTATCGTCTCTCCGTGAACACAGTTGTCGGCCGAATCGTTGAGGAAAGTCTGAAGCATGGTTCAAAAAAGGGGGCATCGGCAACCTTCAAATCGAATGGTGCTGCTTTCCAAGATGAATCGGTCTCTGTTCGTGGAGTTACAACAACTTCCAAATGTCGGGCCTGCGACGGCGGGATGTTTCGGTATCGTTGGGATTTCTCAACCGAGTCAATTGACCGGGCGCGAGCCCTATGCCCTGTTCGAGACCTTGTGCCGGACAACAGGACGCCGATTCGACCCGTGCCTTCTCGACCAGTTCATCGCTGCAGTTCGTTTCATGGACGGCGGCGATGCACGGCCGTGGTGGGAGTTTAGGAAAGTGGAATTGAAAATACGCAGCACTAATCAAAAGGTCGCGCAATGAAATTTGGGTACACCATTCTGTACGTTCCCAACGTCGAAGAAGCCGTCTCATTCTACGAAACAGCGTTCGGACTCAAGCGTGCCTTTGTTTATGAAAGCGACTACGGTGAGATGATTACTGGCGAAACCAAGCTTGCTTTCGCCAGCGTGGAACTTGCCAGAAGCAATGGCGTCTCGTTTCATGAATCGGTACTTCACGGCCCGGCACCCGCGATTGAAATCGCCCTTGTGACCGAAGATGTAGCGATTGCCTTTACAAAAGCGGTGGAAGCCGGGGCGATACCAATCGCGGAGCCGAAGCAGAAGCCGTGGGGGCAGACGGTAGGTTACGTGCGAGACATTAACGGGTTTCTCGTTGAACTCTGTTCACCGCTGGTTGCCCCACCCTCTCCTTTTTCGATTCGCCCAATTGTACCTGCTGACACGCCGTCACTGGTCGCATTGTCTGGTAGCAGCGGGCTATTCAAGCCGGAAGAACTGGGGGCGATTAGGGAAATGCTCGACGATTATCATGCCACCAAAGCTGGCAACGGCCATCACATCATGGCCTACGAAGAAGGCGCGAAACTGCTTGGCGTAGTTTACTTCACACAACGTGAGTTTGCGGACAGGGTTTGGGAGCTGTTAATGATTGCGGTGGATGGCGATCATCATCGGCAGGGAATTGGTTCTCAGATGTTGCTGGCGGTCGAAGAGTCACTTCGAGCCATGAATGGCCGACTGCTGCTGATTGAGACGAGCGACAAGTTGAGCTTCGAGCGAACCCGTCAGTTCTACCGCAAGCATGGGTACTCTGAGGTTGCTCATATCCCGGACTACTTCTCGCACGGCGATGGGAAAGCATCGTTCATCAAATGGCTGTAAGGCGACGAGTGAAGAACCCGACACCTGGCCTTGTCGGCTCGCTGAGTTGGTTGGGTAGTTGTCCGTAGGCTGATTGCAGGTGAGTCGCCTCAATGTACAAAACAAGAGCCGACTCGATTAGCGAGTCGGCTCTTCTCTTTACTGAACTGCCGCGTGAGTCACCCTAGGGGTATGATTACTGCGACGGGTGATGCAGTTGGCCGGGCCACCCGCACTCCCAACCGTGATGCTATCACTACTTGGCGTTCTTTGGTTTGAGGACAACGAAGCGTTTGCCACTAGCGTTTTTGAGGTGGAAGATCACTCCTTCGCTAGTCTGGCTTTCCTTGAGGACTGCGGCAATATCATCGAGAGTGGTCACCGGCTTGTTGGCGACACGTTCGATGACATCGCCAGTTTGAACACCCTCTGTTGAGGCTGGGCTTCCATCCTCGACGCTCGTCACAACGACACCGGGACCTTCCAATCCCAGTTGCTTTGATAGTTCGGGGGTCAGGTTCTTGAGGCTGAGGCCGAACTCGCTTCCCAGGGTGCTGCCACGCTGAATCGACTTGCCGACCAGCATTTCGCGATTGAAGGTCGAAGGCATTTCTTCGGCGGTCATGTCGAGGGTTTTCTTCTCGCCATCGCGAACCACTTCCAGTGGATAGGTCTGGCCGACGTTTAACCGTTCGACGACACCTTGCAGACTGCGCGGGTCGCGAATTGCTTCGCCATTGAGACCGATGATGACATCGCCGGGTTCGACACCAGCTTTAGCGGCTGGCGAACTGGGCATGACCTGACTGACCACAGCTCCCGAGCCGACATCGACTTTGAACTGCTTGGCCAGCTCGCTGGTGACAGGCTGAATGCTGGTCCCAAGGAAGGCTCGCTTCACGGCACCTGACTTGACGAGCTGTTCTCCAACCCAGTTGGCCATATTGATTGGAATGGCAAAGCCAATGCCGTCGTAGCCACCACTGCGCGAGGCGATGGCGGTGTTGATCCCGATCACTTCGCCGCTGAGGTTAAGAAGTGGGCCACCACTGTTGCCGGGGTTGATGGCGGCATCGGTCTGAAGGAAGTCTTCACGTTCGGCGATCCCCCGAGCACGGCCTTTACCGCTGACGATCCCGGCGGTGACGCTGAGGTCGAGTCCGAACGGGCTGCCGATGGCTACGACCCAGTCGCCGATTTGCATCTGGTCACTGTTACCAAGAGCCAGTGGCTGCAGGTTGGTGGCTCCTTCGATGCGAATGATGGCGACATCGGTTCGTGGATCGGTTTTGACGTCGGTGGCGATGAACTCGCGACCATCGGCCAGTTTGACCTTCACTTGCTTGGCATCAGCCACAACGTGGTTGTTGGTCATGATGATGCCGCTTGCATCGATGACAAAGCCGCTGCCCATTCCTTGTTGAGGAGGCCGCTGGACTTTGCGTCGTTCCTTGAGCATTTCCTTAAAGCGAGGATCATCGCCGAAAAAGCGACGGAAGGGGCTGTCTTCGTCACCGAAGGGATCAGCCATTTCGGCCTCTGGCTGAGGCGCGCCGATAGTTTCGATGGCAACGATCCCTGGCAGGACCAGCTTGGCCACTTCGCGAACGGCGACCGAGAATTCTTGAGGTGTGGCGACGCGATTAACAGCGACCGCTTGCTTCGGGCCGGGGAGAGTCAGCGCGGCGCCAACGGTGGCGGCTCCGAGCAAGAACCCGGCGATCCAGGTTTTGTACGATTGGCAACACGTGGACATAGTCGACTCCTTTTGCGATTTCTTGGGGGGGCACGGCTGATCAAAACAGGATTGAGCAGCGGCCAATGAGGCGATTACCCGAAAACCGATTGTGCTTATTCGGGAACCCTGTTGAGGGTGTGCAGCCGATGCATCAGAGGGTCTTCGGATCAGTTCCAAACGATTAAGGGGGGATTCGGGTTATCTCGGGCGAAAGCGAGAAGGCTTATCGCGGTTTTTGGCGGGCCACAGTTGGGGGGCTGAACGCAAGGTTTCAAGCGAGCAGCGTTACTGGTGCCCTATTGTACGCTGCGACGGGATGTCGTGTTGGAACTGGGATTTTCCAAATTCGCTGATTTGTTGGGAGGAACCGGGCCAGCGGGGTTTGCTGTCGACTGGCGGCGAGACGGGGGTGGGTGACGCAGGCCACTTTGAGTGCCCCCCGGCGCTTGGGGTGGCTGGGTCGGTAGCATTTTGGTTGATGGAAACCATCGACATCATAAGGAAGCTGCGGTGTCGATCTTTCGTCTGCAGTCCGGTACATTCCAATGATGTCCGAATCCCCCCAGCCGCCTAGGCGGAAGATTGAACGTGAGTTTGGTGTGCCGGTGCCGGGGGAGATATTGCCCGAAGACCGTTGGACGCAGACGGGGCTCAAGCGCTTGCCTGATGGGCTGATTCGGTTTGATGAGCTGTTTGGACGTGTTGCACCGGTGATGCTGGACCTAGGGTGCGGGAATGGACGATCGACACTTTATAGCAGTGTGTGGCGGCCGGGGATTGACCACTTAGCGGTTGATGTGCTGCCGGTGGTGATTCGATATGCGACTCGCAGGGGAAATCAGCGGGGGTTATCGAATGTGAAGTTCGCCGTGTGTGGCGGGCTGGAACTGCTAAAGCGGCATATTGCCCCTGGTAGCATTCACGAGATTCATGTTTATCACCCGCAGCCTTATTACACGCCAGAAGAGATTCCCAAGCGGCTAGTGACGCCCGAGTTTGTGGCGCTCGTTCATCGGGCTTTGGTGCCGGGGGGGTTACTGGTGCTGCAAACCGATCACCCGGCTTACTTTGATTACATATCGAAGCTGGTTCCTCATTTTTTTGAGTTTAGGCCGCATCCTGGACGATGGCCCGATGCTCCTAAGGGGAAGACACGTCGCGAGATTATTGCGTTGAAGAAAGGGCTTTCGATCTTTCGGGCGACTGCAACGCCTAAACCCGGGCTGAGTATTGATGACGTTCAGCGATTAGCAGAGACGTTGCCGGTCCCCACGTTTGAT
>JAIXVG010000599.1 GCA_027483145.1 Planctomyces sp. | reverse complement strand
CTCATCAGCCGCATCCAGAACCGACTCAATCCCGATTTTGTTGTTCACGGGGACCAGCTTGGTCCGCAGCTCTTCGTTCGGGGCGTGCAGCGAAACCGCCAGGTTATAGGGCTTTCCATACCGACCCAGTTCGCGAATCTTTTCAGGAAGCCCCACTGTTGAGATGGTGACCCGCCGTGCACCGATTCCCATTCCACCCGAGGCGTTCAGACTCTCCAGGGCTGGCAACAGCGACTTGAGATTCGCCAGCGGTTCCCCAATCCCCATCACCACTACATTGGTGATTCGTTCTTCAAGGGGCAATAGCCGATCGAGCCGCAGGATTTGCTCCAGGATTTCTCCGGTTGTCAGGTTGCGCTTCAGCCCCAGCATCCCGCTCGCACAAAACACACACCCCATCGCACAGCCGACTTGAGTGCTAATGCAGATCGTGCGGCGATCATCCTCGCGCATCAGGACGCATTCGATTAGCTCTCCATCATCGAGCTTTAGCAGCAGCTTTTCGGTCCTGTCTTTAGCAACTTGATGCCCAGTTACCTCAGCCGGGAATAGAGAGAACTCGGCCTCGAGCGCATTCCGGAGGTTCAGCGGCAAATCGTGCATCTCTGCAAATTGGCTGATCCGTTTACCGAAAAGCCAGCGGCGAATTTGCTCGGCTCGAAAAGGCTTCACCCCCTGGCCCGTGCACCACTCAGCGAGGGCTTCCTTCGACAGCTCGTAAACACGCGGCTTACAGGGGTTCTTCGTGTTCGGCAAAACGGGAAGCATGTCGATAAACCAAAGGAAGAGCTGTCGTCCGAGCTCTCAAAATTATTGCCAGCCAGCAGGCAGACTGGGACTGTCTGGACCTGAAGAAACACCGTTCGTCCCCAAGCCCAGGTGCGACTGTTCATCGCCAAGCCACGATTTATCACAATGTTGTGGCAAAGAATCTGGCTTGTTGGTTGTGGCAGTCGCGGTGCCAAATCGGCCAGAAAGACCACATCCCGGTTCTCTATCCTAGTCGAAGGGTGGTTTGGTCTTCCAGACCCGCGTCCTGTAGTCTCCGTCCGCTCGGCTGAAAAAACTGGATGATGACGTTGCAGGCACCCTCAAACTGGCTTTTCGGGGCCGATACCGCCCCAAAATTGAAGAACAATCCCGTCTCGTTGTTCAACTCCCATTTGTCTGAATGTCAATAGAACAGGTCCGACAGCGTCAAGACGTTTGGGTCACACTCCGGGCTACAATTGTCGCTGAATGCTTTGCGTCACGATACGATGCATCAGTCGCTAATAAACTGACTCGGTTGCCCAATCGGCCGATATTCCCCCATCGCAAATGCTCCGACCTCGCGCAACTCGATATCGTAATCGTCTCAACGCCAATCGTTTCTCGCCAAGTTCGCTTTCATTCAGGATGCTTCTTGATGACCTTCACCAGACCGCAAAAAACCTCGTGGATCGTCACCTTGCGTTCGACTGTGATCCCCACCTTCGCACTACTCGCCCTATTTGCGGCCACCGCGCTGGCAGACGACTTCATTCCCCGTGCTCAAGACAAGCCCCCCGGCCCACCTTTGTCCCCCGCCGAGGCTGTCGCCAAGATGACCGTCCCCGATGGGTTCAAGGTCGAACTGGTAGCAGCCGAGCCCGACGTGATGAACCCCGTTGCGATGGCCATTGATGAGCGTGGCCGATTCTGGATTACCGAAAGCTTCGAGTACCCACGTCACTCTGCCGGGCCGGGCCGCGATCGAGTCAAGATTCTGGAAGACACCAATGCCGATGGGGCTGTCGATAAAGTAACGGTCTTCATGGAAGGGTTGAATATCCCGTCCGGCATCGCAGTCGGACATGGCGGGGCCTGGGTAGTTAATGCTCCCGATCTCCTGTTTGTGCAGGACACCAACGGAGATGGTATCGCAGATCGGCAAGAAGTAGTCGTCACGGGCTTCGGGCGCGAAGACACGCACGAACTTCCGAATGCATTGACCTGGGGTCCCGATGGTTGGCTGTATGGACTGAACGGCGTTTTCAACAACTGCTACGTGAAGTACGCGGCTGAGAATCCGAACTTCACGGCCGATCATCCCGGCTGGCATTTCACTGCAGCCATGTTCCGCATCAATCCTCATACGAAAGAGTTTCAGATCTTCTGCGAAGGGACCAGTAACCCCTGGGGGATTGCGTTCGATAAAGAAGGGAGCGCGTTTGTCTCAGCCTGCGTGATCGATCACTTATGGCATCTGGTACAAGGTGGTTACTACCACCGGCAGGCAGGTGCCTACCCTCCCCATACCTGGAAGATTGAGTCAATCGTTCAGCACAAGCATCAGAAGGCCGCTTACTGTGGCATCACCTACTTCGATAGTCCTGCCTATCCCCCCGAATACCGGGGCCACCTGTATATGGGGAACATCCACGGCGGGTGCATTAACGTTGACGCGATCGAGCGTAAAGGCTCGACCTATGTTGGTACACCCCGCCCCGACTTTATGACTGCCAACGATGCCTGGTTTATGCCCGTTGCGCAAAAAGTGGGACCAGATGGGGCTTTGTACGTCCTCGATTGGTACGACCGCTATCACTGCTATCAAGATGCGAATCGTGATCCCGAAGGAATCGATCGTGGGCGTGGCCGCCTGTATCGGGTTCGGTATCAGGATGCTCCCTATGCCAAAGACTTCGATCTGGGGAAAGCCAGTAACGAGGAACTAGTCGCCAAGCTGGGAGACCCGAACGTGTTTGTTCGGGAAACGGCCCAGCTATTGTTGCAGGCCAGGGGCGACATTAGCCTCGACAAGCAACTGCTCGACTTAGTGAAAAGCGAAAATACCCCTCCAACGCAGCGACTGCATGCTGCCTTCGCAATCATCGGTCGGGCCTCCCAGATCAGTATGGAAGGCACAAAAACATCGCGAGAGATTGGAACGCTGAGTGATCCACTGCTCAAGGTCTGGGGACTACGCATGGCAGCCAACCTGATTGGTTCAATAGCCATGCAAAATGGTCCAGAGAACGAAACGGAGATGTCCGCACTGAGTCTCATTAGTAAAGGGATCGAATCACCTGATCCACGAATTCAGCTTGAAGCACTCAACACTTTGGCGGTCGCATATGAAGGGCGGAGCCCCACCGTCAATACCATATCGGCTCTTACCAAATACCTGACTATCGCAAACCCTGACCCGTTGCTCGCTCGCATGAGTTGGCGTGCGATTAAGTCGATGTATCGCAGTACTGGCGCTCCCCCATCTTTTTCTGCTTATGGGGATAAGGGACAACTCATAGCCGATAATGCGGTGGCCCAATCGAAACTTGGTTCTCTCCTGATCCCACGTTTACTTGATTGGATGCTGGATGACCCGCAGACAACTCCGAAGTCGCTCGCGGCGGCTGTCAGTTCACTGAAGTCGCGGGGGCAAACCGATCTCGTAGCACGCGTTTTGCGCCGCTTGGCCGAGCGGACACAAAATCGAGAGCTACAGGGAGAGGCATTGACCCAATTGCAGCGGCTTATCACGCCGCTTGCAGTCGACGTATTAACAGATCCAAAGCACGACTTATTCCTCGATGCGACCATGCTGGCTGCTTCGTGGAAGAACCCAGCCGGCTTCAAAGCTGCTGAAGAAGTCCTGAAAGCCACTCGCTTCAGCGACGACCAACGCATTGCCGCTTTGGACGCCTTGATTGCGGCTGACCAGCCAAGTGCCCTGACCGAAGCAGCTGCCTTGCTGGCAAAACCCGATCAGGCAGGGCCAGCCTTACGCGGACGAATTCTCGCCAGCCTGGGTCGCCTCGATTCACCCGCCGTCGGTACGGCTGTAATCGCCGCCTACAAATCGCTCGAACCCGAACTGAGACCCCGAGCAATTGAGCTCTTATCGCAGCGGGCCAGTTGGGCCAGTCAGCTTCTGACCGCGATGGGCGACAAACAAATTCCCTCCGGCGACATGAACGTTAATCAAGCCCGGCGGCTTAGCGAACTG
>JAIXVG010000107.1 GCA_027483145.1 Planctomyces sp. | reverse complement strand
GCGATTGTTCAAGGTTTATTTAGCTTGAGGCTGACGGGCCTTCATGGTTCAGTCGGCCTGAGGATGAAATCTGGTGTCCAATAAGTTGGCGATTCGTACCATCGATGCGTCCCAGGCAAACGCTGCCGAAGCACTGCGCGAGTTACGGCAAAAGCTCAGCCTGCAGGGGAATATCGTTTCGGATGCAGGGCGGGCGAAAACAATTGAATTGTTCGGCGAGCCCCTCACACCCTACCAGGTGGTCGAGCGAATCTGTCGCGATGTGAAGCACCTGGGACTAGCGGCTGTTTTGGACTACACCCGCAGACTCGATAAGGCCGACCTCACTGCTAACAGCATTCGCGTGACACAAGCCGAGCTACAGGCGGCTCACTCTTCTGCGCCCGCCCCATTTCTGCAAAGCGTGCGCACGATTCGGCGTAACATCGAGGAGTTTCAGGGGGCGATCCTTCACCGGGATGTCGAGTTACGGCGGCGGGTGAACGGTGGAGAAGTGCTCCTGCGACAGCGCTACCTCCCTCTAAAGCGAGTGGGTTTGTGCGTCCCCGGTGGGGCGGCTGCCTACCCGTCGACGGTGCTAATGACGGCTGTACCGGCACAAGTGGCGGGCGTTGCCGAACTGGCCGTAGTTGTGCCGCCAACTAAATTTGGTGGAAACAATCCGTTATTGCTGGCGACCTGTGCCGAGTTGGGAATTACAGAGGTTTACCGGATCGGCGGTGCGCAAGCTGTTGCCGCACTCGCTTATGGTATTTCCGGGATCGAGCGAGTCGACAAGATTGTCGGCCCTGGTAACTTGTTTGTGGCACTAGCCAAACAGCGTGTGTTTGGGGAAGTTGATATTGATAGCATCGCCGGTCCGAGCGAAGTCATCGTCTTGGCCGATGATTCGGCCAACCCGGCGTTCGTGGCGAGCGACCTGATTTCGCAAGCAGAGCACAGCCCCGGCTCGGCTGTGCTGATTACCTGGCATCCCCCGCTGATTGATGCAGTCGCAAAAGAACTTGAAAAACAATTGGCCCAACTCCCGCGAGGAGACCTCGCCCGGATGAGCCTCGAAGCTTATGGAGCCCTGATTGTTACCAGTTCAGCCGAAGATGCGTGCCGCTTGACAGACCTGATGGCCCCCGAGCATTTGCATATTTCGACGTCGGCCCCTGCCAAGGAAGCAGCTCTGATTCAGAATGCAGGTTCCATTTTTATGGGGCACTTCACCCCTGTGGCGGTTGGGGACTACTTTGCAGGTCCGTCGCATGTCTTGCCGACTGGGGGGACAGCCAGGTTTGCCAACGGCCTGTGCGCGAACGATTTTTTGAAGAGATCATCGCTGCTCGCCTACGATCAGGCCTCGCTAGCCGCCGCCGCACAGGACATTGTCACGTTAGCCGAAGTAGAAGGACTGACAGGCCACGCGGCCAGTGTTACGATTCGCGGCACCTCCTCATCAGCACATTGATCGATCACAAGACTGAGTCCCGTTTCGGTCAGTTCAAGCCAGGTGTTTCTGAACGCTATTTTATCCCGATTCTACTGGCCGAAATGCTCGTTCCACGCGGCAAATCACCTCCTAAATCTTCAGAACGAAGTCAGAAATTAGGGGGAAGTTTTCCAGGTTCCCGGTCGCTTTAGGTGAATAAACCAGTTACGATTCTTGGTACGCTCAGACGAGCTTGCTGCTGATGGCTGGTTCACCAGCGATCAAGTACCGATCGACAAGATTTGGTGTTCGGCGGCGCGCTGCAACTGGGCATTAGACAAAGACTTCCGTCAAAGAGATTCCTCGCTAGAAGAAATGGTTGTTCATGGCTGAACCCGCTAGTGACGAGATGCACCGCTCGATTGAAAAGCTGCAAGAGGCTTACGAGGCGATCAAGCAGCAAATGAGTCAGGTGATTGTGGGCCAAGACCATGTCATCGAACAGCTTCTGATTGCCCTTTTCAGCAAAGGGCATGTCCTGTTGGAAGGGGTTCCCGGACTGGCCAAGACGCTGATGATCAGCACACTGGCCCGTTGCCTCTCGATGAACTTCGCGCGAATTCAGTTCACCCCCGACTTAATGCCGGCCGACATCACCGGGACTGATGTACTGCAGGAGAACCGCGATACGGGCAAAAGAGAGTTTCGCTTTATCGCGGGTCCACTTTTCCACAACATGGTTCTGGCGGACGAGATTAACCGTACGCCACCGAAGACGCAGGCGGCCCTGCTGGAAGCGATGCAGGAACGGCAAGTGACCGTCGGTCAAATCCGACACTCGCTGCAAGATCCCTTCTTCGTCCTCGCAACCCAGAACCCAATTGAACAGGAAGGGACCTATACCCTTCCCGAAGCACAGCAAGACCGGTTCATGTTCAAGGTTTTTGTAACTTACCCCACTTTTACCGAAGAGCGGGAAATCGCGAAGCGAACGACTTCGCTGCAAAAAGATGACGTGAAGACGGTCCTTAGTGCTGAAGAGATTTTGGAACTGCAGAAGATCGTCAGGCAAGTGCCTGTCAGTGACCATGTTGTTGACTACGCGATTGCGCTGGTTCGGCAGACTCGCGTGAAGCAGCCGGGTGTCCCCGATTTTGTGAATGACTGGCTAAGCTGGGGGGCGGGGCCGCGCGCGGTGCAGTTCCTGGTGTTGGGTGGCAAGGCCCGGGCACTGTTAAATGGCCGTGCCCATGTTTCGACAGAAGATATTGCAGCGCTTGCAGCTCCTGTGCTGCGGCACCGCATTGTGACGAATTTCGCAGCCCAGAGTGAAGGAATCACCTCAGACAGAGTGATTTCTGACCTGGTTCGTAACACGCCCGCAAAGGAAGGTGAGCTGACTCGTGACCCTCGACTCCAGAAGATTTTTGCCGCCTGACGCGATTTCGCGAATAGGCCAACTGGAAGTCCAGGCGCGCGGGGTCGTAGAAGGCTTTCTGGCGGGCATGCATCGCAGTCCGTACTTTGGGCAGTCGGTCGAGTTCGTCCAGCACCGCGAGTATGTCCCCGGAGACGACTATCGCCGGATCGACTGGAAGGCCTGGTCAAAAACCGACAAGTACTACATCAAGCAGTACGAAGAAGAGACCAACCTGCGCACCACGCTATTGGTTGATGCCAGCGAATCGATGCAGTTTGGAACGAGCACCCCGGGAACAAGTGGTGGTGCCCGTGGAACCAAGCATGAATATGCCTGCTCAATTGCGGCTGCACTTGCGTATCTACTGCTGCAGCAGCATGACGGTGTCGGCCTTTACACCTTTGATCAGACAATTCAGCAGCGGGTGGGAATCAGCAGCAAAGATAACCATCTGCATGCCATACTGACGGCCCTCGTGCAAAGTCGGCCGGAACGAAAAACAGGGATGTACGATATTCTGGCTCAGGTGGCTGACGAGCAGTCGCGACGGGGCCTGATTGTCATTGTTTCAGACTTCTTTTCAGACCGCGACAGCCTATTCAAAGGACTGAGGCTGTTGCGCTCACGAGGTCACGATGTGATGATGTTTCACGTCCTGGATGATGCGGAGATTCATTTCAACTTCAGCGGAATGACGCGGTTTGAAGGGCTGGAGGAAGCAGGCGAGCTGATTTGCGATCCAAAGGGGCTGAGAGCAGGCTACCTGGCCGCGTTTGAACAGTTCCTCGAAACAATTCGGCGGTATGCCGCCTCTCATAAGATCGACTATCAGACAATTCCGACCAGCCAAAAACTGGATGCGGCGTTGTCTTACTATTTGAACCATCGCATGGGGATGGGGCCTTCAGGAAAGCGTTAGACTGCATTGTCCCTGAGGTTCATCAAGGCTGAAACGGGTCAACGTGACGACGGAGAAAACGAGCGAAAGAATTGATAGTGCTTCGAATCGATGATTGCGAAGCGATCACCATTAGAGTGAGTAAACCGGTTGACGACCAAGCATTTTATTGGCCTAAGTGACTAAGCGTTAGCCAAGCCCTATTGCGGAAACCTGAGAAGACTTGATCGCATGAGTTCCTGGATCGCCAGCCACTTCTTTAATCCCGCCTATCTCTATGGCGGAGCTGCGCTGATTGCGGTCCCGATAATCATTCATCTCATCAATCGCATGCGGTACAAGACCGTCCGTTTTGCAGCCATGGAATTCCTGCTGGCTAGCGAACAGCGCAATCGTCGGCGTCTTCTGCTGGAACAATTGCTCCTTTTGGCGATGCGGGTGGCCATGGTCGCTGCCGTTGTATTGTTGTTGGCCCGCCTGGTCCTGGATCCTTCGCAGTTAACGGCATTTCAAGGAGCAACTGCTCATCACCTGGTGCTGCTGGATGACTCGCTGTCGATGCGAGAGCGACAAGGGGAGTCAGTTGTCTTTGACGAGGCGTTAGCGGTCGTTCGTCAGATTGCGACCGAGGGGGCTAAGCGTCCGATGACACAGCGACTGTCGGTCGTGTTGTTGTCACGCCCCGAGCAGCCGCTGATTACCGATCGGGATGTCAATCAGCCGCTGGTCAGCGAACTGCACACCAAGCTCGATCCACAGAACATCAAGGCCAGCCATCAGCCGGGAAATCTGCTATCGGCCCTGGAAACATGTCGCAAGCTGCTGGAAGCAGAAAAAACGAACATCAAGCAGTTACATCTGGTCTCGGACTATCGTCAGAAAGATTGGCTTGATGAAAAGACGATGACCAAAGCGATTTCGAGCTTGACCGACGCCGAGATTGGGGTCGACTTGATCAAGACCGCGCGGCCGACACGAGGTAACCTGGCTGTCACCGAGCTTTCGGCTCCGACTCAGATTGCAGCGGCTGGTGTTTCGCTGCGGGTCAGGGTTGGCGTGACGAACTTTGGCGATCAAGTCGCCAGCGATGTGCGAATTGCGCTGTACGACGATGGGGTCAAGCTCCCCGCCACGGTTGTCCTCGACAAGATTGAGCCATTGGGACAGGCCACAACCGATGTCGATGTGCGGTTAGCCACGGCGACCCCCCATCGGCTGGAAGCGACTGTCGAGCCAGACCCGTTGGTCGAAGACAACTCGCGGTTTCTGGTGATCGATGTGGCCCCTTCGATTCCGGTACTGCTTATTGATGGTGAAGATGAGTACCCCACTGCTCAATACATTGCCGATGCCCTGGCCACCGACCCGGCCAGCACCGGCGTTTCAGTAACGATTGATGGAATCGATGGCCTGCGGCGTCGCCAGTTAAACAACTACCGGGCGGTGTACCTGCTGAATACGGGAGAGCTTCCTCTCGATGCAATCGATGCGGCAGAGCGGTATGTTAAAGGGGGAGGTGGGCTGGTCTGGTGGCTGGGTCCCAAGACAAATTCATCGTTTTCGAACCGACTACTCTATACCACCAAAGGGGGGTTGTTTCCGGTTCCTCTCGGTAACGGTGCTCAGCCACTTGTTGCTGACGAAACTCTTCCCGGCCCTGACCTCGCTCAAAGTACTCACCCTCTGTTTCGGGTCTTCCAAGGTGATGAGAATCCTTTTACCGATAGCGTTCATATCAACCGGTACTGGCCCGCCAGCGATGAGTGGAAGCTGGATGACTCTGCTCGACTTGATGGCGTGACAACGATCGCCACCCTTCGGAACCGGGCACCGCTGCTGTTAGAGCATTTGCTGGGCCAAGGGAAGATTGTTACGTGCTTAACAACGGCCGACCCGGTTTGGAACGACTGGGCAACCAATCCCAGTTTTGTGGTACTGCAACTCGATCTTTTGGCCTATGTCGCCAAAGTCAACGAGGAGATGTTCGGCCGCGAAGTGGGGGAAGCGATCAACGTGCAACTCGACCCCAGTCGCTATTCTGACCAGATCGAGTTGGTTGCTCCCCGGGCTGACGGATCGCAGACCTTGCGGCTAACCGCAGCACCCGAACGCGAAACGGCCAGCGGCACGGTTTCTTTAGTGGCCAAGTTAAAGGAAACCGATCGACCAGGCTTTTATACGCTACGACAGTTCCCGTTGGGGTTGCCACAGACTGAGACTCCGCTCGCCTTTAATGTTGCACCGGGCGAAGGGGACCTACGAGTCATCGATACGGCAGCGCTACGCAAACGGTTTAGTGATAATTCTCTGGTGACGGTCCACGATGTAGGCGGAACCGACTGGGCTCAGTCGCGTGAAGCAGGATCGGAGATTCGTTATTTGCTGTTGGCCTGCCTGGGAGTGCTGCTGGTGGCAGAGCAAGCTTTGGCGCGGCGGCTTAGTTTTCATGGCGGCGATAAGGTTCCCAGCAGCTCCACCGGTCCAGGCTATCGGGCTAGTGTGCGAAGCAGGGAGGTCGCCGCATGAACCAGGCCTATTGGCATTTTCCGTGGGGACCTTTATTGGCTGGTCAAGCAGGTTTCGCAGAACAAACTGGTCCGACCGGGCAAGCTAGCAATGAATTGCCAGTGACTATGGCTGGGACCAGCCCTTCCAAGGGCCTCACGATTATCGAGTGTGATTGGCCCGAGACAGGCTGGGGGCTGGCCCTGTTTTGGGGTGTCTGCCTGGGGCTAGCTGCGTATGTCATCTGGCAGAATCTACGTGAAAGTCGCGGTCGATCGTGGGGATTCGCTGCCTGGCTGATTGGCCTGAGATTGGCAGTGATCGCCGCCTTGGCCACGATCTTTCTGGGCCCGCAAGAGCGGACTCAAGAGATGGCGTATCGCCCGTCTCGCGTGGCGATTGCAGTTGATACATCACTATCGATGAGGCATCCATCAGGGGGGAATGAGCCGACCGGAGAGGCAGTTGCAACGACTCGGGCCGAGCGGGCGGCGGTGCTGGTGAATCAGTTAACTAGCGAGCTTCGCGCGGTTCACGAAGTATCGGTTTTCAGTTTCGACCGCGAGTTAGCGGGGCCACATGCTGTGCTCGCTCCGCTGGACCCGGAAACACAAGGGACGAACGCCGCAGTTCCATCGGCCAGTAGTCCACAGCCTAAAGGTGCGATGCCTGCAAAACCGATTGATTGGACAGAAATCCTTCGCCCGCAGGGTCTGGAAACGAGATTAGGGGAGTCGTTAGTCGAAGGCTTGCGAGTTACCGGTGGGCGGACTCTATCAGGGCTGGTGGTCGTTACCGATGGAGCCAGTAATGCAGGGCTTGATGTGACTGCAGCCCGCGATCGGGCTGCCAGTGCCAAGACCCCCATCTATGCAATTGGCCTAGGTAGTCTCGAATGGCCGGTCAATGTTCAATTGGCCGACCTGCAATGCCCGACCGAAGTTCAGCTGGGAGACCCATTCGATGTGGTCGCCTTTCTGCGGACTCAGGGCCTCGCGGGCCAAACGGTGGATGTTGAACTGTTGCAGCAGCCTGCGACTGAGCAAGGAGAGCCGATTGCCGTCGAGGTGCGACAGCAGGTCATTACGGAAGACGAAGTCCCGATTGAAGTTCGATTTTCACGGCAACCTGCCGGTGTTGGCTCGACCCGCTATGTGGTCCGAACGAAGCTTAGCGCCACGACCAAAGAATTGAATTCGCTCGATAATTCACGGGATGTGGTCGTCAACGTGTTTGACAGGCCCACGCGAGTTTTAATCGTGGCAGGTGGTCCCATGCGCGATTATCAATTCGTGCGAAATCTGGTTCACCGACATAAGTCGATGCAGCTTGACTTGTATTTGCAAACCGCACGGCGAGGAACCAGCCAGGAGTCGACCAACCTGCTGACCGAGTTTCCCGCCAGTCGCGAAGAGATTCTGAACTACGACGCCATCATTGCGTTCGACCCCGACTGGCAGGCGATTCCTGCTGACCGGATAAAGCTGTTGAGTGAATGGGTGGCCGAGGAAGCGGGCGGGCTGATCTTGGTAGCTGGGGATGTCTTCACGTCCCAACTTCTGTCGCTACCTGGCCTAAGTGCTGATGAGAAGAATTTGGCGAAAGCCAAGTTTGAGCCACTACTGGAGTTGTACCCGGTCGTTTTGACCCCATATCTGGCTGAACTGCGGTTCGAGCAAGAGGCGAGTCAGCCGTGGCCAATCAGCTTCAGCGAGGAGGGCCAGTCTGCGGCGTTCCTGCAACTGACTGATGACCCGGCAACGTCGCTGGTGCGGTGGAAAGACTTCCCTGGGTTTTACCGGTGTTACCCGACCAGTGGGGTGAAATCGGGGGGAGTGGTCTATGCCCGATTTTCCGATCCTCGTTCGCAGAATGCGGTGCTGATGGCATCGCAGTTTTACGGTCAGGGGCGAACGTTTTATCTTGGCAGTGGCGAAATGTGGCGACTGCGGGCTGTGAGTGAAGACGACTACGATCGATTTTGGATCAAGACGATTCGTGAGTTTTCTCAAGGCAGACTGAAGCGTGGGTCGCGGCGGGGACTGTTGCTGCCTGAGTTACGCAAAGCCTCTTTAGGACAAACGATTCGGGTGAGAGCTCGCTTGTTAGACACCCAGTTTAAGCCACAAACCATTCCGTCGATCCCACTGGAAGTGATTACCCCGCAAAAGAAACCGCTGATTCCGGTGCGTCAACTGGTACTCGATCCCACTCGAAAAGGGGAGTACGTGGGGGACTTTCGAGCCAGCTTGCCAGGGACATACCGGTTGACGGTCATCATTCCTGAAACACAGGAGCGATTGGCCGAAGATGTGATTGTTGAACTTCCACGTCTGGAAGACGAAGACCTCAGGCAGAATGCCAACGTACTAGCTTCGCTGGTGCAAGAAACGGGTGGGGCTTACCTGCAGGCAGACGAAGCGGTTTCGACGCTCCCAAAGCTGCTGGCGAACAAAGGGGAACCTTATCTGGTTGATCAACGTCTCAAAACCTTGTGGGACAAAGACTGGTTGATGTACTTGATTGCGGGCTTACTGAGTTTGGAATGGTTGACGCGAAAGCTGTTGAGGCTGGCTTAGCGGCAAGCGCTGGTTGTGAATGGGCCAGTCGAGTGCGGCCTACCGCGCCAATCTGACGTGTTGGATGCATAGGGTGCGGCGAGCCGCACCCTACAAGACGGTTGATTTTGCAAGTAATTTTGTGACGGCCAATGAAAACGCAATTTCCATTACCGAATGAACTGGTCGCGCTGCTCGCGCGGGTGCGGCATGGCATTCGGCGGTACTTGCTGGTGCAGGGGTTAGCGGCTGTTGCAGTAATAATTGGATTGGGCTGCTGGTTCAGCCTGAGTATCGATTGGCTTTATTTTCAGGTAAGCCATCTCGAACTGCCACGCTGGTTCCGGGCGAGTATTGTCCTGTTAACGCTGACTGGGGCTGCCGTTGGCTTGGTTGTTTGGGTGCTGTGGCGAATGTTCAGCCAACTGCGGGATCGCTCGCTGGCTGTTGTGGTCGAGCGGCGTTTTCCCGAGTTCGATGATCGGCTTATCGCGGCTGTCGAAGCGGCTGAAGGAGAGTTGGTCACCCCGACACCGCTAGCGGCCACCATGCTCCGGCGAACTGTGGACGAAGCGGTGGCGACCAGCAAACGGGTCGATTCGAACAAGTTGTTTTTGCTGAAGCCATTGCGACAAGTACTGGTTTTGGCAGCGGTCCTGGTGATTACGTTTCTGGGGACGCTGGCAGCAAACGGGGCTACTCTTGAGCGGTGGCTGAAGGGTTATGTCGAGCTGGACGACAACTACTGGAATCGTCGCACGGTATTGACGCTAAAGGCGATTTTGCAGCCGGGGGATCGGCATCAGGAGTTCGTCAATCATACGGTGGCCCACGCCCGCGGGGGAGACTTAACGTTACTGGTGCAAACCGAAGAGGGGAAGCAAGTCCCCGATCGGGTGCGGCTCGACTATCGACTCGGAAACGGTCGCGGTTCGGGGAGGGCCTATTTGACGGCAGACGGACAGGGGCGCTTTGTCCATGTTTTTCCCGGCCTGCTTGATGATCTGGAGATTTGGGTCTATGGAGGAGATTTTGCTTCACTTAAGCCACATCGGGTGCAACTGGTTGATGCGCCGGTGTTCGACCGCGTTTCGCTGCTGGCAAAGTTCCCCGCCTATACAGGTCTTAATCGCAGTGATGATTCCGCAGATGGTCAACTGGTGGCTGTGCAGGGATCGCAGGTTTCGCTTCCGATTGGGACCGAGTTCCAACTGATTGCGGAAGCGAGTAAGCCACTCGGCCGAGTCCGTTTCGAAGGATCGGTTGGAGCGGCCAAGTGGGAACTGCTGCTGGAACGGTCGGGGAGTGGAACAAATGAGACTGGAGCGATCGTCGGACGGTGGCTGGTTCAAGGAGAGAAGTCCCCAAAAGGTGTCATTGTGCCGATTGACGGCGCTCGGGCGCGAAGCTGGCTTTCGTCCGATGGGAAACGACTGACTCTACCGCTGGTGATCCCTTCTAATGGATTCGTGGGTACCGAAAAACTGGCGCTTGAACTTGAGCAGTCTGGGACCAGCCCAACAGGGCCATTGCTTTTGCCCGCTGATGTGCCGCTCAAGATTTACTTGGAGGACACAACCCGAATTGCATCAACCGAACCGGCGCGGCTGACAATCGCTGGAATTGTTGATGAGTCCCCCATCATTGAGACTAAGCTGACCGGGATCGGGCTATCGATTACTCGCGGCGCCCGGGTGCCGCTGACTGGGACGATTCGCGATGACTACGGGATTGCCGATGCGGCATTCGAGTTTCAAGTCGGAGAGGCAGGCGAGCCACAGCGGCGCGATTTCAGCGGTAGTGCGCCGGCTATGTCGAACCAGTACGTTTTGCAGCGAACACCAACTCAGCCGTTTGAACGGTTTGATTTGCTGCAATTGGGGTTGGAACCAAAACAGCAATTGACGTTGTCGGTTGTCGCGACCGACAATCAGGCTTTGGAAGGCCTCAAGCCGAATAGCGCCCGCAGCCAGCGATATGTGTTTACGGTCGTCACTAACGAAGAATTGCTGTCGGCCTTGTACTCAAGAGAGATCAATCTGCGAAAGCGGTTTCAACAAATCATTACCGAAGTGGAAGGGGCGCGTCGTGACCTGGGCCTGTTACCACTTGAGGGTTCGGAAACGAAGGCAGCAATTGAAGACGAGTCTGATCGTGAGACCGCAGCCAGCCCGGCCGTCATCAGTGAGCGGGTCATCTCGTCTCTCAGAAAGAATGGGGCTGAAACTGAAGCGATCCAGGCTGGCTTTGTTGATATTCGAGAAGAACTGGTCAACAACAGTGTTGATACACCGCAAGCCTTGGAGCGGCTGGAGCGGAAGATCATCGGTCCGCTGGGGCTGGCTTCAAAGGAGACATTTCCCCGAATCGATGAGACATTGGGCCTGTTAAGATTGGCGGTCGAGCAACAGCAGCCAACTGGCCGTCTGGTAGCAGAAGCCATCCGCGATGTAGATGAGTTACTGGTTGTGTTGAAGGGCGTGCTGGATGAGATGAGTAAGCCGGAAGACTTCAATAAAGCCTTAGAGCTTCTGAAGTCGATCATCGCTGAGCAGAAGAAGTTGGAAGATGAAGCGAAGAAGATCAGGAAGGCTCGTGCTTTGAAGGCGCTGGAGTAGGAGTTTTGAAGTTGCGATTTTCGCGTTGACCTTGCGAGGAAACCTCAGAAAACACGGGGCCGAATGAATTTTCGCATCATACAAACTCAAACGATCGAAGCCCCTCGCTGACGCTTCGGGTTACGAAGAAATACGTGAGTCATACGGTGCTTTCACTTGGTCAGTCGGTCGATCGACATCCGGAAAAGGGCAACTTCAAGAAGTAGGAGCCGGGAGAGTACTAATGACAAGTTGCAAACTGGCGACCAACCATTTGAGCCGAGATGGGTTCAACCTGTGGTGTTTTGGCATCGTGCTGACTATCGCCATCCTGGGGCAGATGTCGTGCAACAACATCGCCTGTACGGCAGAAGGTGCAGACGGGGCAGTAACACCAGCAGCGGTGGAGAATGTGCCAGTTCCGCTAGCCGAGACTCAAGAAGCCCTGGCGCTGCGGTACCAGAGATTCGAAGCGACTTTGCAGCAGTTACAGGATACGCTGCGAAAGACGGATCCTTCCCGGGCAGAGCTTCTCATTCGAGCAATGGGCAAGAGTAAGGAGGGACGGATCCCCGATCAGATGCAGCAACTTGTCAAGCTGCTGAAGAACGATCAACTAGGTGATGCGATCGAGCGTCAGACGGACTTAGCTAAGCAATTACAGGGACTCTTGGAACTGCTGCAGAGCGAAGACCGCAAGGATGAACTCGCCAGAGAACGAGACCGAATTGCGGGGATTCTGAAGGACCTGAACAAAACAATTGCCAAAGAAATGGACCTGCGAGCCGCGACCGAACGCCGGGAAGACGCAGACCGGTTAGCTGCCGAACAGGAGAAGATTGCGAAGCAAACCGGCTCGCTGGCAGAGCGAATTGAAGCTCCGGCGGGAGAAGAGGGTAAAGAAGGGAACAAGGGGGAGAAAGGGCCATCGGAGAAGCTCGACTCGGAGAAGCCTGCATCCGAGAAAGGACCTTCAGAGAATGAGAAGCCTGGCGAGGCCAATCCCGAACCGATGGAAACTCCTCCGGGCGAATCGCCCGAGTCGGGGGCTCCTTCCGAAACTCCGGCGGGGAAGCCCAAGCCAGCGGGAAAGCCGCAAAGTGGAAACCCTCCCACAGGCAAGCCTATGGGAGAATCACCCGAAAGCGAGTCTGGAGAGTCGCAGCCTGGTGAAGAGCAATCATCCAATCCAAAAGAATCTCAGCCGGGGCAGAAGGAGGTTCAGGCAGCGAAAGAGCGGCTGGAACGGGCCATCGAAGAGCTGAAGAAAAAGAAGCATGCCGAAGCGTCGAACGAACAAGACGCCGCGATTGCTGAACTCTTGAAGGCCAAGGAAAAGCTGGAGCAGATATTACGGCAGTTACGGGAAGAGGAGCGAGAACTGGTTCTGCAGGCCTTGGAAACGCGTCTGCGGGATATGCTGACGAGGCAGGGGGCGGTGTATGCGGCAAGTATCAGCCTCAACCGGATTCCGGCTGATCAGCAAACGGATAGGCATCGTGGCCGTTCGATTGAGTTGGGCCGTCAGCAAGAAGAAATTGTGCTAGACGCCTCGAAAACGCTGCTATTGCTTAAAGAAGAGGCATCATCGGTCGCATTTCCGCAGGCCATTGAGGAGATTCGAGCCGATATGGTGCAGGTAGCCAGGCGATTAGGGCAGGTCGATGTTTCGGAATCGACGCTGGCGATTGAGAAAGACATCATTGAGGCCCTGGAAGAATTGGTCGAAGCCCTGCAGGCAGAAATCGAGAAGCAGAAGGACAAAGGGGAATCGAAGCCGGGGCAACCCGGCCCACCTCAGGAACCGGGTTTGGTGAACCAGATTGCGGAACTGAAAATGCTGCGTTCGCTGCAGTATCGCATCAATCGCAGGACAAAGCGGTTGGGGCGTGAGGTCGAAGGTGAAGCGGCAGACCGCCCGGATCTTGTGCAACAACTGAAGGAACTGTCGGCACGGCAAAATCGAATTCAGAAAGCGACTTACGACCTCAGCATTGGACGCAATAAGTGATTGTCTTGATACGAGTGATAAACAATTTGGCGACAGCGCAACTGGCCGTCATATGTTTGACGGTCGCGATGGGGTTGGTCCCGCGGGCTGCAGCGGGGGACGAGGCCGACGGTGCGGCTAAAGACAATGCCACTACCGCAGCGATCGACTTAAGCAGCCCGTCGGTGGCGAGTGTTAGAGAGGAGTTCGCACGCTGGCTTGCCAGCCGCAGCGAGTTCCCCGAATCGGCCCGAACGACTGCGCTTGAGCTAGTGAATGGGATCGCAGTCGATGCGTCTGCGGACACTCTTTTGGAAGTCACCATTGGTGCAATGGCTGCGGCTGACCCGGTGGTAGCCCAGTTCAAAGCAGCGCTCAATCGGTTGCCGATTGCTCTGCAGGACCAGTCGGCACCGTACCAGATTCCAGCTCTGGTTTGTCCCTCTGACGATGGATCGTTCTATGGAGCCAATTTGTCGTTGTACTACGGGAAGGTGTTAACGCTATCCCGGCTGTACGACGAAGCCGATCCGGTGCTGGCGGCGATTAACCCTGCCAGCACGGTCGACCCGGCAGGGCTGGTGTTTTATCGGGCCATTGCAGCGCAGGGTCTATTAAAGCATTCCGTTGCCCTCGAAAACGTGCGGCTCCTTTTGGCACAAGAGACTAAAGTCCCCGAACGATATCGTGCTACCGCTCGGCTGATGGAAACTGAGCTGGCTGCTCTGGAGGAAAAGTCGTTGGGGGAGATTGCCCGACTCATGAGTGACTCCGAACGACGACTTGATTTGGCGCGGCCGGGCGAGAAGGTGCAGTCGGTGCAGGAAGAGATTATTGCGTCACTGGATGAACTGATCAAAAAGCTGGAAGGACAAGGGGGCGGCGGAGGGGGAGCAGGTGGCGAGGGGGGAGCAGCCGAGAAACCGGCGGAAGACAGTTCGGTCAAAGGGACCACTGGCCCGGGTGAGACCGACCCCAAGAAATTCAGTAACGAATCGCGGTGGGGGGACCTGCCTCCGAAGGCACAAGCTGAAGCCAAGAATATTCTGAATCGGAACTATCCTTCGCATTATCGTCAGGCGATTGAATCGTACTTTCGGAAGCTGGCCACGCGGCCCGCGCCGGAGAAGAATCCGTAGGGGCTGGCCTTGTGATGTTTCAGCCTGCTGTGAAAAGAACACGACCACTGGCGTGGTTGGCTCGGTCGGGATTTGGAGAGTTGGTCTAAGTTTTGGCACCGAATGGTTTGGCGAGAAATTCGCCACAGTTCAAAGACATTTCATGAGCTTATCTGTCCACCATCAACTGATTGATCTCGTGAAGGTTTCTTGCAATCAGAACATGGTTGCAGTGGTGCTGTCGTTTCTGGCGGCTGGATTTGTTTCGGCACGGTCGTTGTCGGGAGGAGAGCCAGTCGACGCTGAAGTTCTATTGCTCGATGGGAAAATTGTCAGTCAAACGCTGATGGAAGTAAGCGAGAGTGGCCTGACATTAGGGACATCCGCAGAGCAGCAGAAGATCACCCTCGATCGGGTGCTGTCAATTCGGTTTCCGGCCACTCGTCGAGCGCTTGTTCCCGAAGGCTCGCTGGCGGTGCAGTTGGTCGATGGTTCGCAGTTAGCGGCAGAGGGCCTGACCGTGGCAGGGGCGGATGTTGCAGTGACTCATCGAATGCTGGGCAGCTTTAAGCTGCCCGCAAGCAAGTTGAAGACCATTCGCTTTGCTGCAGCAGACCCTCAAGTTGAAGCGGGATGGAGTGAACTCCAGAAGCGGCCTTCGAAGAAGGATATGATTGTCATCCGCAAGCAGGATGTCCTGGACCACTTGGACGGAGTGATTGGGGCCATTGATGAGCAGTCGATTCGGTTCGTATTGGATGGAGAAGAAGTCCCCATCAAACGGGAGAAGGTTTACGGACTGATTTATGTTCGAAAAGAAGCCGCAGCAGGCACCTCTCCGCGAGTTGAACTAGCCACGGGTGAGGCGGTTGCCGTGACGCGACCAACGGTGACTGGCGGCCGATTGTCATTTGGCATAGGTGGAAGCGGACCACTGAGTTGTGACCTGAGTGGGGTCAAGCGAATCGACTTCAGTGCGGGGAAGGTGGTTTATCTCTCGAATCTCGAACCGAAAGATGTACGGTATGTCCCTTTCTTTGATTTTACGTGGGAGTATCGTCGCGACCGGAACTTCGATGGCAAACCGTTGACCGTGGGCAATAAGCCCTATGCGAAAGGCTTGGCCGTCCATTCGCGAACAACGCTGCGCTATCGATTGCCGACTGGGTATCGGCGATTGCAGGGGTTAGTTGGAATTGATGATGAGATTCGGGTCGAGAATGTGGCACTGGTGCAAATCAAAGGGGATGGACAATCACTCTTCCAGAAAGAAGTTCGAGGGGGGCAGGGGCCGGAAGTAATCGATGTCGAGATTTCGGGGCAGAGTGAATTAGAGATTTACGTTGACTACGGCAGCGATGGATTGGATATCGGGGACCGGGTCCATCTGGCTGATATCCGACTGGTAAAGTAGAGGTCCGACGCTAAGCGATTCGGGCAATGGGGTATGGCTGTTTGTCGTTTTGAGTGTTCGTTCGGATCCGCATTGAGGTCAACTTGGTACGGCAGGTTACTTGGAGTAAACAATCGGCGTGTCGAGACGATTCGGACACAGCCGGATAAGCATTCATGGTAGAGCGATTGTTGGCAGAGTGGCGTTCACTAGCGCGGCGGCAGCGATCTGGTCGAGGGGTTGCTTGCAGTCATGTCAATTGGAGAAGTGCTTTGAATAGAGGTCTGCCCATTATCCTTGTCATTGCACTACTTGTTCTGACCCCGCAGGCAGGCCTCGCTCGTGAAGCAGCGGGGCTGGTCCAGCAAGCTGAAGAGCAGCGGGTGAAGACCATTGGGGGGATCGCTCCGGCGGTGGTCGCCATTTTTCCACCATCGGGGGAAGGGGGGGGATCGGGAGTCCTCATTTCGAAAGATGGCTTTGCCCTGACGAATTTTCACGTGGTCCAGGGGGCAGGGGCGTTCCTGAAATGTGGATTGCCGAGCGGAGACTTGTACGACGCAGTGCTGGTCGGGATTGATCCAACCGGAGATGTGGCCCTTATCAAGCTATTGGGGCGGACCGATTTCCCTGAGGCGACGATGGGGGACAGTGATTCGGTTCAAGTGGGGGACTGGGTCTATGTGCTGGGGAATCCTTTTTTGCTGGCGACCGATTTCTCGCCCACTGTGACGTATGGAATTGTAAGCGGGGTTCATCGCTATCAGTACCCGGCCGGGACGTTCCTGGAGTACGCCGACTGCATTCAGGTTGATGCATCCATTAATCCCGGAAACTCCGGTGGACCGCTGTTCAACTCAGCTGGCGAGCTGGTGGGGATTAACGGGCGTGGCTCATTCGAAAAGCGGGGTCGGGTCAACGTTGGGGCAGGCTATGCGATTTCAATCAATCAGATTCGAAACTTTTTGGATCAGCTAAAGGGTGGCCGAATTGTCGACCATGCCACGCTGGGGGCCACGGTGCGTACCGGGCAGGACCGGGAGGTGCTGGTTGATTCGATTCTAGAGGATTCGTCAGCGTATCGCAGGGGACTGCGCGAAGGGGATGAAGTGGTCAGCCTGGCTGATCGGCCAATCGGAAGTGTCAATCAGTTCAAAAACATTCTGGGCATCTACCCTAAGGGCTGGAAGGTGCCGCTGGTATTCCGGCGAGATGGCCTGAAGCAGGCGATCGAAGTCACGCTCAAAGGGGTGCAGCAGGAATCAGTCCTATTGGGGGGAAGCGAAGAGAAAGGGAAGCCGGGCCATCCGGGGCATGGGGACGAAGACGATCCGTCCAATCCGGCGCGGCGAGCCGAGCAGAAGACCGATCCCGACGGACAACTTCCGGCAGCAGTTCGACATGCTGATCTCCACCAGGAGAAACCAGGTTATGCGAACTACCACTTTAACGAAGTCGAGCAGCGGCGATTGGCTGCAATCCTCGAACAGATTCGCCAGGGATTTGCGTCAACAGGCCGGTGGAAACTTGCGGGTGAAACAACGGCTGGTGCCCCATTTACGCTGACCGTGGCTGATGCCGGAATCGGATTCGAGCTGCGGGGTAACCCTTACTTGCAGATGTTGGAAAACGCCGAGATCGAAGACGAGCCACCAGGGACCGGGGGGTTTTTAGTGGCTCTGGCCGAATGGCGACGGCTTTGGCAATACGGACCGGAAGGGTTTAGCAGCAGCGTTTACTATGGAAGTCAGCCGATCAGTTGGCCGGGTGAGATGGTTGATGTGCTGGTGACTCGGCAAGCGGGGATTGAGAGCCGGTGGTTCTTCCAGAAAGACTCGGCAGGATTGTTAGGATTCGATACGACGATTTCGCCAGATCGCGAGCCATGCGAGATTCGCTTTCTGGAGTTTTCGAGGTTTGATGGTCGAATCTTCCCGAGCAAGTTCCGGGTCTCGCATGCGGGGGTTGAATATGGCGTATTCGACGTGACGGGCATCGACTGGGGAACTCGCGGAGCAAAACAGGGAGGGCCAGGACGATGATTGGGAGTTGTTCGCCGTGGTTGACCGATGATGAGTTGAAACTGAAGCCAGTCCGCACCGTAGTCATTGGTTGTAGTCGATTGCTGGGATTGGTTTGCACGTTGGTCACAATGCTGGCTGTATGCGACGAGACGAATGGGGCCAGTCAAACGCAAGAGGCCATTCGTAACACCAGTGAAAAGGTAGTCAAAATCTTTGGGGCAGGTGGCCTCAAGGGTTTGTATTCGTACGGCAGCGGTTTCTTGTTCTCGTCAGAGGGGCACATTGCAACGGTCTGGAGCACGGCACTCGATAGCCCGCAGATTACGGTCATTTTGCATGATGGACGGCGGTACTATGCGAAGCTTTTAGGTGCCGAAACAAAACTCGATATGGCCATTTTGAAGATTGAGGCGACCGGGTTACCTCACTTTGATCTGGAAGGGCTTTCTTCGGCTGGGCCGGGGACGAGGATTCTGGGGTTCAGCAATATGTTCAAAGTAGCAACCGGAGACGAGCAGGTTTCCGTGCTGCATGGAACGATTGCTGCGAGAGCACCCCTGGTCGCCCGGCGAGGAGTGTTCGATGCACCGTATAGCGGCATGGTTTATGTCATTGACTCGACGACCAATAATCCGGGCGCTGGCGGGGGAGTGATCACATCCCTTGATGGCCGACTGTTGGGGATGATTGGCAAAGAGTTAAGGAACACCAAGACCAACATCTGGATGAATTACGCCATTCCCATTGAAGACCTGGCGCCAGCCCTCAAGGAAGCAGTCCTGGGGGGGAATGCCATCAGACCCATGACGACCGGAGAGGACGAATCAGAGGGAGCTGCGCTGTTGCCGAAGTTTGTCCCCGAGGACCTGGGAATTGTGCTCTTGCCAGACGTTGTCGCCAAAACGCCGCCGTATGTGGAGCTGGTTCTGCCTGACTCGCCAGCAATGGCTGCGGGAATCGAGCCCGGTGACCTGGTACTGTTTATTGGAAGCGAACTGGTTCCCTCATGCAGAGCACTTAAGGAGCAATTGCCAAAGCTCGAATCGGGGACACTGGTCCCAGTGGTCGTTCGCAGGCGGGATGCGCTGGTCTCAGTCCAGATTGAAGTCCCTGCAGCTAGAAACAGGTAGCAGCCGGAATGATGAGGGATGAGAGATGACTGATTATGCAATAATGGCGAAGCGAGCGACCGGCTTCTGGCTGGGCCTTGTTGCCGTCGCGTTTAGCCTCCCTGCCACAGGAGACGAGCAGCCGCTGGAACTTGCGGAAGAGCAGGTCTTTAAGCTGGCGATGGCTAAGGTGGCGCCGTCGGTCGTTCGAATTGAAACCGTCGGCGGCCTGGAGCAAGTGGGTGACGTCTTGACCAGCACTGGTCCTACGACCGGGGTAGTGGTGAGTGAGTCGGGGGACATTATCACCAGCTCGTTTAACTTTCTATCACAGCCTGCGTCGATATTGGTCACGCTGCCCGATGGACAGCGGTTTCCGGCTAAGCAAATTGCCAACGACAAATTGCGAATGCTGACCCTCATTCGCATTGAAGCAAGCCAGTTACCGGTCCCCGTGGCTGCTCCGAAACAAGATATTAAGGTCGGGGAATGGTCGATCGCACTAGGCCGAACGTATGGGGGAGATACTCCGTCGGTCTCGGTGGGAATCATCAGTGCGTTAGAGCGAGTATGGGGAAAAGCCATTCAGACCGATGCGAAGATTTCGCCGGTCAACTATGGTGGTCCACTGGTTGATACAAGCGGGCGAGTGCAAGGGATTTTGGTACCGCTATCGCCGACGGCCCAAGACGATACGGCCGGGGTGGAATGGTATGATTCGGGAATCGGGTTTGCGATTCCATTCGAAGACGTGCTGCGGGTTGTCCCGCTGTTACAGCAGGGGACGGATATCGTACCGGGTCTGATGGGAATCTCGTTTCGGTTTCCTGACGCACCGGGGGCCTTGGCGATTATTGAGAAGGTCAGGCCGGGAAGTCCGGCTGCTGTCGCAGGGCTGAAGGTGGGTGATGCAATTGAAGCGGCTCAAGGGAAGCCTGCAACGAAGGTGGCCCAAGTCAGGCATATCGTGGGGCAACTTGCTGCAGGAGAAGGCCTGGCACTAGGTGCCCGGCGCGCAGGAGAGCTACAGTCGTTTCAGCTAACGCTGGCGAGTCGGCTCGAGCCGTTCGACGTGGGCTATCTGGGGATCCTGCCGGGAGTGATTGATGAAGCTGGCCGGGTAACGGTGCGATATGTCTTTCCGAAGGGTCCTGCAGACAAAGCAGGAATTGTGGCGGGAGATATCCTGACGTTACCAGAGCAAGGGGGAGCGGGCTTGCGAGGGGTAATCCGGCAGACGCTGGCAGGGACGACGGTTTCGGTTGACGTTCTTCGTGGAGTAACGCCGCAGCAATTGAAGGTCGATTTAGGATCGCTATCAAAACAGTCACTGGCAGAGTCGCTTCCTCCGAGACATATCGCACCTGTAGCTGATGATGCGGGCAAGGGGCCCAAAGTGGGTCAGTTTCGGGCTAATCTTTCCGGGTTTGACCAGGAGTACTGGGCCTTTGTGCCTGACAACTATGTACCTGGTGGTCTGTATTCGCTGATCGTCTGGCTGCATCCGGCTGGTGAAACAGGTGAGAAAGACCTTTTGGCGCAGTGGAAGGGGATTGCAGCCCAGCGGGGGATCATCCTGGTCGGACCGCAAGCAGAACGTCAGATTACATATGCCAGCGGAGATTCCAAGTTCATTATTGAAGTGACTCAGGAGATGCTTAAGACCTATTCGATTGCTCCGCATCGAGTGGTACTGCACGGAAGCGGGCAAGGTGGATTACTGGCCTGGTTTATCTCTCAAAAAGAGCGATCGCTGTTTGCAGGGCTTTGCAATTTACCAACGCAAGTCCCCGAAACACTGGCATTCGAAAGCGATCCCGATGCAGTCCAATCTTTCTGGCTGTATGGCAGTAAGGGTGATCCGCTGAGCAAGAGAGCCGCAACCTATGCGGCTGAACTGGTCAAACGAAAAATCCCGGCCACGTTTCGAGAGATTGAGTATCGCCCGGGCGAATACCTCACCAGCGATGAAGTGGAACGACTCGCCCAATGGCTTGAGCAGCTGGATGCAATCTGATGCGCCGGGGCTGCATTGGAAGACTGAAGGATTAGCCTGCTAGTAAGCGTGATGGTCATCAACTCGCATGGATATCGCAGAAGTTGATCTTGACGCAGTTACTTCTCTGGCTGAGGTGAACTACTCCGGTTGCGATAACAGCGGGCTAGCGGGCGACCTTGAACAACGGTTTCTGCAATCAAATCGTAGCCTGGCGGAGGGTTCCATAGTTCGCGCGGAAGATCGGCCAGTCGCATGTTGACGACGATTATCGGCGAGGCATTCGCTGCCTGAGTATAGGGAACGAGGGGCGACTGGTCGCCAAGCCACGGGCGATACTGCTGGGCCAGGTCGACCAGTTGAAACTGATGCAGGACCGGCGCGATGCTAATGTTCTGGCCTTTGGGTTGAACCGAAATGGCCTTTTGAAGCAGCAGCGGGGACGTTCCTTCACCCCAGTAGCTCGATTCGAGCCAGCGTCCAGCTAGTTGCTGGCCTGCCAGGTTGTAATAGACCGGGCCAACGCGGAAGGTGGTTGCAACTCCCCAACCGGCTGAGACCAGTACTAACACCGCGCAGATGGGGCCAAGGGGATAGGCTTTGCGGGAAGCTGAAATAACGGCTAACCCGTTCCCTATAAAGTAAGCCAGCGGGAGAAACGCAGGGAGGAATAGCCGCTCGCCATCGTAAACGGCGATCCCGGGGACCATGAACAACCCAACAGCCGCGAGGAACGAGCAAAGCATGAGGCCAGGGCGGCTGGCGAGAAAGCGAATCAGCTTGCTGAGTGTTGTTGTGCTGGCGGTATCAAGTGACTCGGTTTGCCAAAAGGTCCAAGCCCCAATCGCGGCCATGAAAAGCAGCCCCAGCGGAACGGTGACCAGAACCATTGCCAGTGGGTAATGCCAAGGGACCGCTTTATCGGCCCAGACTTCTCCCAAGTAGAACGTATTGAGCGACACTCGATCGGATGCTTTAAGGAAGTAGGCCTTAAGGTGGCCAGCAGGATTGAGCCATAACCAGGGCCAGCCGATGAAGAACGTAGTGAATCCCGCGAGGCCCCAGACCAGTAATGGTATCAACGCTTGCTGACGAAACCGGACGACGCTCCACGCGACCACGGCTGGTATCAGCAGGACAAACTGAATCTTGGTCAGCATGAGTAAGCCAAGTGCTATTCCGGTGGTTAGCTGGGCGCGAAGGGACGGCGCGAACGCTGCGTTACTGATTGGCTTCACCCAAAAGTGGGCGATGGAAAGAAGCGCAACCGAGTACGCGAGGTTCGTCACTGTTTCCAAGGCAGCGAGACTCGCATGGCCGACCAATCGCGGCGTCAAAGCAATCGACAGGGCGACAAGCGTGCCAGTGACCGGACCATGCCAGCGGGCACAGAAGTGTCCCCACAACCAGACCGTTAGCGCAAAGGCCGTTACCGCACCCAGGCGACCAAGCGGTAAGCTGACTATCTGCGGATTAGCTCTGGCAAAGATTATCTCGCTAAGTTGATGGTGCAGCCCTAACCAGAGCCTGCCCAGCGGTGGATGATCGGGCAGATAGCCTTCACCCAGAAAGACATCACTGACGCCTTCCCATGTGGTTAGTCCCAGTCCGTAAATGCGAGCGGCCTCGATAAGGTAAACCCCTTGCTGGACGTTGAACGATTCATCGTAGGTAACGGCTGGGCCATGCCACTTGGCAGGCCGATTGTCGCTAACGACATACGGAATCAAGGACCATGCCAGACACGAGAACGCTACCAGTAGCGGGCCGCTGACGAGGCTTCGCAACCGGATTGTCGATCGATGGCCGAGTTTCGATTGAGGCTTCTCTTTTGGGGCTTGAGCGGACCCACACGATGGAGCAGTCGACATCCGACATCCTAATACAACAAGAACCCGATAAGAGCTGTTACCTTTGGCATTGATTCCTGTGTAGAGTATCCGAACAATGACCTGAGAACGAGTCGAAGACTTATTCTTACCATCCAACAAACTCAGTGCGACTCCTGCGAGTTCTGCATCGTATTCAGGAAGGAGCCAACTGGATGCGTCTGTGTTGTCCAGCAAAAAGGCACATGCAGTCTGCAACACTCTTTGCAGGCTTTATGGTCTGTGTGTTATCGGCTCTACATGCTGCGAGTGGGACCGACGACGAAATCCTTGTAGATTCTCAAGTGGTTGTTACCAGTCCTAATACGGTAGCGATTGGAACGAAGGGAGAACCAATTGAGCTGTACCTCGGCCGCATTTTTTTTGTTGGCAAGGTTGACGGTGAGCAGATTCATGAAAAGTTTTCGGGAATGATTTGCAATCGTTCCCGTCTTAAACCGTTGGAGCGTGCCGAACTCGAAGCGACAAGAACCATTGAGAGTGACCCAGATGCCGATGCTTATGTTATCCGTGGATTCATTCGTCATCGCACTAGCAACTACGAAGGTGCCCATAGCGATTTTTCTGAGTCGCTCAAGCTACGACCAAATGACAAGTATGTCATGTGGACGCGTGCTAATTGCTTTGGGTTCTTAAAGAAGGACGAAGCAAAACTGGCGGCGCTTGCAGAGATCATCGCACTCGATCCGACCTATTGGCTAGCCTACTCGTCTCGGGCACACTACTACCAGATGAAGGAGAAGTACGAGCTGGCCCTGGAAGACTACAATCGAGTGATTGAGTTCCGTCCAGGCGATTGGTGGCACTTACAATCGCGATCGGATGTCTTGTTTTCATTAGGGAAGAATGCAGAAGCACTCGTAGATGCCACTCTGGCCATTAAATGCTGTGAGACGCCATATAACAAAGT
>JAIXVG010000356.1 GCA_027483145.1 Planctomyces sp. | reverse complement strand
GATGCAGGAGCCGCAATGCCCATGATTGAACCCGAGCCGTTAGACCCTCTTGGCTTACCACCAAATCCAGCGGGTAACAATGTGGAAGAGCCGAATAAAGACGAGCAAGCGAGTAAAGGCGACTAGCTGAACCGGCTCATGCAAGCCACACTGAAATCAAACGTCCGGTCTGTACAGGGTTTCGGAATAAAACGACGCCGAAGCGTCGCACCCATCGCGTTGTCTGATGTTCAACCTTGTTCCGCCCCATGGTCCTTGATCGCCACTCGAAAGAATAGCGTCCGAAATGTCGCTCGTTTCAATCGAGGAGTCGCAAGAGAGCCGGCAACAGGTCTTGACTTGATCCTTGCTTGAACTCGCTTGGCCCGCCAAGCAGCCACAAATGGCTTTGCTCACGCTGCTCACCCCAGTTCCCGTTAGCAGGGCGTCGGCCCGTTTTCGGCGTGCAGCCCGGATTCAGTTTCCAGCGAGCCGGCCGACACGGCTAAAGCATATCGGCAATTAGTTTTCTTGTCGGTCTAGGTTGGCCCGAATGGAGCAATTCGCGAATCTTCTGCGGTAATTGCCTTCATTTCCTGCGATTGTAGCACGGCCCAATCTGACTCGTTTCGCATCGTTCAATTGATGGCCAAATCGCAACCCGCTCATCGCGAATACTGCTGGACGGTCGATTCAATCGATGATCTCAAGCTAGCCCCGTTTCACTTGCTGGCGACAGAAGGGAAAGTCCACACTTATCAAAATCACATCTGGCAGATGAAAACGCTTGCGAAGATTTGTGGCCATAATCCCCGACTACTCCTTGCAACTCCATTCAAAGTCGTCGATGTGACCGATCCAGCTAGCGAGCAGGAGGGGATCGCGTGGTGGCACGAACTGACATGCCTTGGCGGGGAAGGGATGGTTGTTAAGCCGCTCGACTTCATCATGCGGGGTAAACAAGGCTTGGTGCAGCCCGCCGTCAAGTGCCGAGGCCGAGAATACCTGCGAATCATCTATGGCCCCGACTACACTGCCGAGGAACACCTGACCCGGCTGAGAAAACGAAGTCTTGGAGCCAAGCGTTCACTCGCACTACGGGAATTCGCCCTGGGGGTCGAAGGGCTTGAACGTTTTGTTCGCCACGAGCCCCTACGCCGGGTCCACGAATGCGCCTTCGGCGTACTGGCACTCGAGAGCGAACCTGTCGATCCGAGGTTGTAGTGACAGGGGGCCATAACCTCGGCAGCGTGACAAACCTCCAGTGGCTAGGAAACGCTACGAAACTCTCCACAGTTCCAGATTCCTTCGGCCTCTACTAATTCCTGGCTTGCGAATCCTGTCAGCCGGAGTTTTTCATTTGTGGATCGAAAATGAGCCTGTTGTTTATCGGTTCCAGTACAAATAAACAGACACCACCTACTTGCGTGGGTGGTGTCTGTTTGGTGATCGTCAACGGCTATAGTCACCCAACCAATGGGTTACTCACCAGCGGGCCTTGGGCGTTTGGCTTTCTTACCGTTTCGCTGGGCGACTGGGGCCTTCTTGCCGAACGCAGCTTTCTTACTATCTGAGGCTTTCTTGGCTCCAAACGCGGGTTTAGCTCCGAAAGATGGCTTGCTGCCGCCGGCTGTTGAGTGTTCAGCCAAGTGGGCCGACGATGCCATCTTTTTGGCCCTGGCTGGTGGTGTAGCATCGCCAGCGGTCTCGGCCTTCTTCGTACGGCTGCGTGGCGGTCGACTGCCCACTGGTGGAACAGAGCCATGCGAGGCAGCCGAGCCGGCACCATAGTCGGAACCAGCGGCTTCGGAACGATGACTCCCACGTTGCCCACCCCGGTTGTATTCGGACTTGGCTGATGCGCCGTGACCGTCGGAGGCTTCGACTCGGGGAGAACGATCCGATCGTCCTCTGCTTGACGTTCGTCCTTCCTGGCCCTGCGTCGATGAAGCAGCGCCTCGTTCAGCCGTAGAACGGTCATTGGCTTGAGCATCACTACGCGATGCTTGACCTTGGGTTGTACCCGGCCCGCGACTGACTTCCGTATAACTGCCGCCTTGGCCCGATCGGCCATAAGGTCGATTACCAGATGGTCGGCCGCCATAGCCCGAACCGCCGCCGCGAGGGCCACGTCCGCGACCATTGCCGCCACCGCCTCCACCAAATCCAGGAAGGCCCCGTTCATCAACGGCCAACTTCTGGCCAGTAAAGCGTTCAATTTGCCGCAATAGCGAGACTTCGGTCTGGTCGCAGATCGAGATCGCCACGCCGGTGGCGCGCGCACGACCAGTGCGGCCAATCCGGTGCACATAAGCTTCGGCTTCGCGCGGCAAGTCGAAGTTGATGACGTGGGTCACGCCATCGACATCAATCCCGCGGGCAGCGACATCAGTCGCAACCAGTACGCGAAAGCGGCCATGCTTGAAGTCTTGCAGCGTACGCAAACGGGCCGCCTGAGACTTATTGCCGTGAATCGCATCGGCGGGAATCGACGAATCACGAAGCCATTCGGCCAAGTGTTCAGCCCCGTGCTTGGTCTTGGAGAAGACCAGAACACGAGCAACGGCAGGGTCTTCAAGCAACTCGGCCAGCATGCGGCGTTTGTGCATGCGGTCGACAAATAGCACGCTTTGCTCGACCCGCTCAGACGTGGTTTGCTCGGGAGTAATCTCAACTCGCTCGGGGTTTCTCAATAGTCCGTTAGCCAGGTCGCTGACCTTTGGCGGCATGGTTGCCGAGAAGAACATCGACTGACGTTCTTCTGGCAAATGGCTGACGATCGTCTCAATATCGGGCCAGAACCCCATATCGAGCATGAGGTCTGCTTCATCAAGGATGAAGGTTGACAGGCTGTCGAGTCTGAGACGCCGCTGGTTCATCAGGTCCAACAGTCGGCCAGGAGTCGCAATAACGATATCGACGCCGCGCGATAAAGAACGGACTTGCGGAACCTGACTGACTCCACCATAGATGCACGTATGATAGATTCGCAGATGCGCGCCGTAAGCCTGAATGCTGTTACCAATCTGGGCCGCCAGTTCGCGGGTGGGGGATAAAATCAACGCACGGGGTGCATATGGAATTGGCCGCTGCTTGGCGAGATACAATCGCTGTAACAAGGGCAACACGAAGGCAGCCGTCTTACCAGTTCCGGTTTGAGCCGAACCAAGTAAGTCGCGCCCATCTAATAAAGGCGGGATAGCGCGGGCCTGGATCTCAGTTGGATGCTCATAGCCTTCGTGCGTGAGGGCCTTCAAGATCGGTGGGATCAGTTCGAGATCGGCAAACGTAATCGCGGCTGTCTCGGGGGTCAGTTCTGTTTCAGGACTAATCAATTGACTCACTGAATTCTTTCGTTGGTTGAATTGCAAATACTAAAGACTGGTTTGGGCACAACCGCTTTGCGCGTCATGCAATGCACATCCATTGCACGGGCGAAGCAAGTTGATGCTCTGCGGACCACATCAAACGATTGGGCTTAAATCAACGCAGCCGGTCTCGGCTGGCTGTTTTGCTCGACTTTCGCCAGGGCAGCTATCGCACTCGAAATGGCCAATGGCCTAGTTGGAGCGATGAAGCACCTGAAGTCTGAAGGCGACCCGGTAAGCCCAAAACACCGGGGACCCCAAAACAACACTGTCGGGCTACGCAGCAGGATTCCTGCAGAAGGTTTCCAGCACGAAGCTTGTGAGCCGCATTTTTTGATTGCAGGAGAGCTCGAATGGCTCTGGGCGATCCAAAAAAGGGCCGTAATCTCGGGCAGTGTTCCGGAAAAGGCGGCTTCAAGGACCGCCGCAGGGTGCTGGGGCAATCCGTAAATCAAGTACTTGAAAGGATTTAGTACTTGCCGGAGTTCTACTCGACGGCGCATCCGGGAGGCATTTACGAGCCGAGAACAAGTCCCGTCTTCCAAGTCGCCAGCGGTAACGCTTTCCACATCATATACGCAACTGGCCCCGCATACAAAACACTATCCAATAAATCTAGTAATCCGCCAAAACCAGGGAGCAGGATAGCAGAGTCCTTCTTCCCGACATCGCGTTTAATCAGCGATTCACACAAATCCCCTATAAGCCCCACAACCCCCAAAATTAAGCCATACATAATTGTCCAGTACCAGGCGGGGGGTGACCACTGGGCATTGAACAGCGGAGTAGCAAATTCGAGCCAAACGAGTGCCCCCAGAGCAGAGCCAAGCAGCGCGCCTCCCCCACCCATCCAGGTTTTGCCCGGCGATAGCCTCGGAACCATTTTGGCTCGGCCGAATAGTCGCCCGAGCGCATAAGCCCCGACATCACCTGCCTTTGTTACGATGACCAGGGAACCCAGCACTAGGTAGCCTGCTTCCTCACCCGCCACCCAGCGCAATTGGGCCGCTACCCCCAAGAGGACGCCAACATAGCTGACAATCATCAGCTCGGCTCCCAGTGTCTCCATACTTTGGCCCGGCTCGCGATAGCGATAGGTGGCCAGTAGAAACAGCACCAGAATAGTCAGAGAGTAGGCCAACATCACCTGAGCGAGAGTATTCCCGTCACCCGGGATATCGATGGGAAAGAACGAAAAGCGACCGAACCAACTGGCACTAGCCACAAACACCGAGCAAGCTATCACCGTTGGCCCGTGTGGCGTAAACGACCGAATATGAAGTAGTTCGGTCATTTCAGACGAACCGCGGTAGGCAAGGGCGACCACCAAAACCAGCAAGATCGGAGCCGAGCTTCCGGCTTTCGCATCGAGATAGAAAATGAGCATTAGAGCGGGAATGAGGACTGCGGAGATCGCTAGCCGCCACACGAGCATTGGATTCGCTTCATCCTCAGGAAACCGGCAGTTGCTGAAATTGGCCTGGAACCCCATTGAACCAGGGGGGCGACCGCAGGCTGCTTTTGTTCGGCCCAAATCAGGCGATGAACCGCGTTACGGTCCTGTCGCCACACCAGAATAGATCAGCCCGAACCCTACTATATGCACATTCTGGCTGTGGTTGGTAGTGATGCGAAATCGCTGCGACGAGCGAGGCAAACCCAACAAAACTTTCTGAGGAACAAATCGGATGTTCGGCCATCCGAGATAGAACGGCATCGCTGCTCTTTTGTTGGATGATGGCAATTGGTCCTTTTTTTGCTGATATTGTGACTCGTATAAGCAACAGTAACTCTGGTCGATCACGATCTTACTGGCAAATATTTCAGCGATTTGGTTGATTTTTCCGGTAACGGACTGAGCCGCTCGCACTTCTGCTCGTTTCCCTGATTGCCGGATAATGACTTCAGCGCATCGTGCGGCACCAAAGTCGATACCCCGTTCTCATTTTGCGTTCGCACGTTTCCAACAAGGAACATCGAGTGGGCATAGCCTTCGCTGCTGGCTGCGGGTTTATCGCGTGGTTCTTCGTGAGGTTTGGACTCGCAGGCTTCTACATCATCGACCAGAATGAACGAGCCGTCCTGACGAGCTTTGGTCGAGCGGAACGGTTGGAAGATGCCACAACGCTCGATCTTCCTATTTCCGATGCACTGGATAACGACGAGAAGGAGCGCTACTCCTGCCCTCAGGTGCGCGTGATTCAGCCGGGCTTCTATTGGAAGTTCCCGTGGCAGCAAGTCCACCGCGCCTCGATCGCCACGACAACGATGAACATGGCTTACGACCCCGTGTCTCCCGAAGCCAATGACCATGGCACGGTCCTGGAGGCGGTGACCAAGGACCAATTGAATATTGGCCTTGATGGGCAAATTCGGTTTCGCGTATCGGAGCTTAATCTCTATGCCTATTTGTTTGGTGTCAAGCATCCCCTGGCCCACGTGATGGGCTACTTTGTATCGGTCCTGAGGGAACGCATCGCGAATTTTGAATCACCGCAGACTGGGGCAATCTCAGTCGATGGAACGTCTGCCGTGACCGGCCCTGTGACCGACTTTGGTGTTTCGATTAACGACTTGCGCAAGAACCTTCGCGATCTTAATGAGCATATGGACCGAGAGTGCCAATCGTCGGCTGCCCGGTATGGCATGGTTCTAGATGCTTCGCTCATCACAGGGATCGATCCGCCTCCCGAAGTGGAGTCGGCACTCGCCGCAATCAATACCGCTCATAACCAGGTCTCGTCCGATATCAGCCTGGCACAGGCTTCAGCCGACCAGCGAATTGTTCAATCACGGCGAGCCGTGGAGATCGAAACGCTGAAGGCGCAGGCTGAGATTGAACCACTCGAGCGAATGGCTACCCAACTAGCAGAACTCAAAGCGCGTGGTCCTGGGGTGTTGCCCGCCTATGTAAGAAACGTCCGAATGTCTCTATTTGAACGGTCCGAGCAGGCCATTATTGAGGTGCCAGCATGAACGAAATGACCGTCTTCTTTTGCGTATTCGTTGGATCATTTATTGCGGTTCCGATTCTCTTGGGAATAGCACGGGGGCTTGGCTTTTACACCATCGTCCACGAACGCCAGTGTCATGTGTACGTGCTGTTCGGGACGGTGCTCACCAAGATTGAAGAGCCGGGGCTTTACTTCTTGTGGCCGATGCTGGGCTGGAAGGCTCTCATTGTGAATTGGCTGGGGAAGTGCTACCAGCTTGATATGCGGATGGATCAGGTCTACTTGCGCAGTGCCCCTGTCAATTCGGAAGAAGGGGCGCCAATGGGGATTGGGATCTGGTACGAGATGTACATCAGCGATCCTGTTGCCTATTTGTTCAAGAACACCGACCCTCGTGGATCGCTGGCTGCCAATGTCGGGAACTCGACTGTCCGCTGTCTAAGCAACTTGCCATTGGCAGACATGATGGTCAATCGGCACGAAATGAGCCGTACCGTTCGCGAAGAAGTTTCACCCAAATCGCACGAGTGGGGATATCGGCTCGGATCGGTTTACATTCGCAAAGTTCACTTTCGCGATCTGGAAATGATTCGGCAGATTGAAAGCAAAGTGGTCAACCGGCTCAGGCAAGTGACCTCCGCCATTCGGCAGGATGGGGCCAATCAAGTGAACATCACGACTAGCACGGCCGACCGAAAAGCAGCAATCGAGTTCGCTAAAGCGGCTGCCATTAGGCCGCAACTCGTCGGCGAAGCGCTGCAAAGAATTTGCGAAGGTCCTGACACCTCCGAAGCCCTGTTTACAATTCTCGAGACCGAAAAGTTGCTTGCAGGTAAGTCGAAGATTACTCTGTTGCCGAAGAGCAATGGATTGTTGGCCGATCTGCTAGCGGCAAAGGGGACTGCTGTTTTGGAAAAGCCGTAGAGTGGCGATCGGCACCAAAACAAATCAGCGCAACGATGATTAGCGAGCGTCGTTAGTTGCTAAACTGAGCCAGTCGGCTAATTGGCTGGAGAACTTGCTGCGGGGCATGACATGCTGAAAGCCGGCTCTTGTAGCTGCTGCCAGCAAGTCGTGCTCGACATGAGGGGCGAAGGCCAGCGTGATCAACGGATGATCGGTCGTGGAAAGACCCTGGACTTCGGCAGGAGGGATGCCGGTCGAGAGGTCGACAATCAACAGCCGAGAACATGGTTGCTGGCAGGCTTCTTTCGCTGCTGTGACAGAGCCCACCACCTGGAATGAGATTCCCAATTGGCGAGCAGTCCCAGCGACTTGGCTTTGGAACAACAAGTCGCGGCTGATAAAGATGACCTGGGCCATGTGAAAGTTCTACGCAACACAGGAGGAGATGTTTGTCGACCGACAAGCATCATACCGCGCGAATTGCGTTTGACGAAGACGCGCTGCCAGTGTGAACCGTCGGGCTGTTCGTCAAGTCGCAACAATCTGACCAGACATTGGCAAGACGGTGCGGCAAGCCTCGCTCTGAAAGGCCTGCGCATTATTCCGGCCTATCGCGGCCATAGAAGAGGCAGTCAAACCGATGCCGATACGCGGCACGCAGCCGCGGCTCGGCCCTAGCAGGGAGTCCGGTGGAAGTGGACGTGTTTCCAGCCGCTGGAACCCTTATGCCAGACGCGAGTTTCCATCGCTGCCACGGAGATGGGGTTCCCAGAGCCATCGAGCTTTTGAACAACTCGCACATAGCTGACCACAGCGGCATCACCCAGCACGCGAACATGGGGTGACGAAATGGTCGATTGCCGCGCGGGCTTGGTGGGGCTGCCAGGAAGATCGAAATAGAACTTGTGGAAAGGGAGTCCCACAACCAGATGGCCCAGCGCTTCGGGCTCGAAGCAGGTGATACTTTCGTCACACAGGGCCTTGTAGGCGGTCCAGTTGCCGCTATCGATTGTTTCAAGGAGCTTGCTGCTGATTTCAAGGAGTTCGGATTCAATGGTCATTGTGAGAAGAACCTTCCTGCCGGGCTAAATCGACCTAACTAGCAAAGTTGCCAACTTCGAGTGAATCGTCACAAAACCGCCCCTATTTTTCTACTTGAGAAAGGATCAGTCGATGGGTTTCCCGCGGGTTTTGCGTGGCTTGGCCGGTTGTAGCGACTTTGCCAAAGAAAGGGAACTTTGGCAGATCGATGTCGGGCGGGTCAGCGCATCAATCGGAGGAGGGGAGTGCGAATTTATGGGGCCCCTAAGTACTCGTCTTGGATTGGCGGCCTAATGATGGTGATCGTGTGAGTGGTCGTGGCTATGGTCATGAGAATGGTCGTGACTGTGGTCGTGTGAGTGGTCTGCTGGCTGAGTGGCCAGTGGGGTTAAAGCCTTCAATTTGCTGGCTGCAGCCTGATTCGCCGGGATGACCGGATTACTCAAGTAGGCTGCTTCTGCGGCAATGATGACTTCCTTCACCGAGACTTGCTTCGCGGCTGCAAGCTTAATGCACTCATCGAACTCGGGAGAGAACGAAGCAGGGCGTCCGCCGCGCCAGGCCAGCTTGCCGAGGACTTCTCCAAAGACCGTTTGGACCGTATGAGGTTGGCGGGCCTGCTTGGTTCGCTGGCAGATTTGCCGACGAACACCCAGGGTACCGGTCTCTTGAAAAATGAGGTCTTCCAATCGAGGGCCATCTGCAGGGAGCGCCAAGAGGGTCAACAATACTCCAGGGCGGTCTTTCTTCATCTGGATCGGTGTTGAGTAAACATCGAGTGCACCATGCTCGAGCAGGACTCGCTTCGCATGGCCAATCATTTCTGGAGTGATGTCATCGAGCTGGGTTTCGAGAACCACCACGGTATCGCTTTCGGCATCGGGGATCGCTTCGCCGACGACCAGCCGCAGGAGGTTAGCCCGCTCGGGGAAGTCCTTGCTCCCTGCACCATAGCCGATCGCCTCGATCGACATTTCCGGAAGTCCCAGCGAGAAGCGGTCGACCACTGCTCGTAGAATGGCAGCTCCGGTGGGAGTCGTCAGCTCGGAATCGATCGGTTCGTCAATCAGAGGAATCCCACGAAGGAGTTCGAGCGTGGCGGGTGCTGGCACACGACATTTACCGTGCGCAATGTTCACTTCGCCGCGGCCTGTTGGAACCCGTGACGCGACCACCTCATCAACACCCAAGAGATCGAAGCCAATCGCCGCGGCCGTGATATCAACAATCGAATCAATTGCTCCAACTTCGTGAAAGTGAACTTTATCTATCGAGGTGCCGTGGACGTGCGCTTCTGCTGTAGCAATGAGACGAAACATGTACTTGGCTAGCCGCCGGGCACTAACGCTGATTTCGTCACCGCGATCGATGATCGCTTCGATTTCTTTGAGTCCGCGATGGGCATGTTGTTCGGGATGGGTGATCGTGAGATGCCGCCCGCGAAAGCCGCCGCGCTGAACCTCTGAAAAGCTAAGCATGACACCATCGAGCCGCAGCGAATCGATCCCTGCTCGCAGCGCTTGAAGATCGACCCCTGCGTCGACCAATGCAGCTACGGTCATGTCACCACTGATGCCGGTTGCACAATCGAGATAGGCCAGACGCATGAAGCTGCTCCCCGTTTCCGGTAATGAAGACTGATTGGGCAACACCAGTCAGCTAATTGCCAAAAAGTCTTGCTTACCCCCGCCCAACTTCGATCCTGCGATCAGGTAATAGATCGTGCGAACGAGATGTGCCCTGATGATGGAGCCAGGTACTCTAGAACTGAGAGAGGAAGCGGATGTCGTTTTCGTAAAACCGACGAATGTCGGTTATCCCATGACGCAGCATGCAAAAGCGTGCGATGCCTAAGCCAAAGGCAAACCCGGTCACCTCTTCAGGATCGTACCCGACAGCGTCGAGGACGTTCGGATCGATCATCCCTGCTCCCCCCAGTTCCAGCCAACCATTTTTCCACTTAACGTCTACCTCGACCGACGGCTCTGTGAAGGGAAAAAACGAAGGCCGAAACCGAACGTTGACATCTCCACCCAGGTAAGACGTGGCGAAAAGCCTGAGAACGCTTTTCAGGGAAGCCATTGTGACACCCTTACCCACCATCAAACCTTCCATCTGATGAAACATCGCATGGTGGGTCGCATCGACCTCATCGGGGCGGTAAACCCGACCAACAGAAACAATTCGAATGGGAGGCTTGGTTCGTTCCATCACCCGAATTTGGACCGTTGACGTTTGGCTGCGTAACAGAACCGGCCCAGCCGACGACTGAGCGGTGGCCAGGTAAAAGTTTTCCAGCGGATCTCGAGCGGGGTGATCAAACGGGATGTTGAGAGCATCAAAGTTATGTCGCTCGTCTTCGATCTCGGGGCCGTCGTCGACGGTAAACCCAAAGCGGCCCATGATCTCTTTGAACTCAGCGATGGTCTGCGAAATGGGGTGCTCGCGACCAATCCGAACGGGCGTTCCGGGAATGGTTAGATCGATCGCAGTGGCCAGCGTCTCCGGCTGAGCGAGCGCCGACTGCCGTGCTTCAAAAGCAGAGGTGACCCGATCTTTGACTTCGTTAAAACGCTGCCCCAAAGCGGGGCGTTCTTCTGGGGAAGCTTTTCCCAGAAAAGCCTGGACGTCCTTCAGCCGTCCCTGCTTCTTGCCAAGGAACTCAATACGCACCGCCTCAAGTTCCGATGGGCCTTGTGCATTGCCAATGGCTGCCAGCGCTGCAGTTTCGTACGCGCCAAAAGCTTCAAGCGGGGTCACCAGATCACTCCATTGGTGGATTGCAAGAACGGTTCACTTCTTAGAACTTATCCGAAAACCTCTGATG
>JAIXVG010000049.1 GCA_027483145.1 Planctomyces sp. | reverse complement strand
GGACTGGTTTGCGCGATAGGGGAAGCGGTTGACATAATAGAAAGTCAGAGAAAGATCACAGACGAAGTGCGGAATGACCCACTTCGACTATATCGTCGCCCTGACCGAATGTCACGAATTTGTTAGGGCCGGTAGGCATTAGGGGGAATTTGCGGGCCATTCCGGAGCGGCAGCAGGATTGTCTTCCAATGCTTCCGGTTCAGGGGGTAGGGCGGCTGGCGAATCGAAAGCCGCTTCGGGCGAGGGGGGACTGAATCCGGTATCGAACGGGTTATACATTTGGCCGTAGCAGTGAATGAGCAATTGATCGTCAGTTAGCTCACCGGGATCGGACCAGAGACCATCGGCGTTAAGCTGCAATGTTCCCATGTCAAAGTCGAGGAGCCGCCGCTGAATTTCGTAGTCTCCCCAAACCTGGATCAGGCTTTGTTGAGCATCGTTTAAGTTTTGGAGCGCATCGACCACGTCGCGGGCCACGGTGGGGGAGGTACTATTGGTCTTCCCTTCTTGAACTGGTTTTTGAGGTTCAATCAGCTTCAGACGGGCAACATCGGTTTGGGTAATCGCCACATCGACGGCAGTCCGCCTCAGCTCCAAGTTGACTTGATCGAGCTGAATTTGTCTGAGTCTGGCCCTGAGGCCACGTTGGATTTCATCTCGAAACTGCATCAGCGAGCGGCGGGCTTGCTGATAGACAATCAACGACTCGCGAAACTGATTCCGTTCGATCACACGGGTTAGCGGAAGGTCGAATGTCAGGCCTGCACTAAGCCTGCCATTGGCTGCACCGAAATTGAGCGGGTTGTCGCGGGTGGTGCCAATGTCTCCTAATAAGCTAACCGACATGTTGGACCTGAGCGCATTGGCATTAAACCGAATGAGTCGCCACGTATCGACCAGAGAGGCTTTAGCGTTCATCCAATCAGCACGTCGACTGAGTGCGACATGGAATGCCACTTCAGGGGAGACATTGATTGGCAGCAGATTGATGGAGTGCAACCTGGCACGGGCCTGCAGCAAGGAAAGCTCTAGCAAGAAAGCCGATAGCTGGTTGAGGGCCTCTTTGTCTTCTGGCTGCCGCTGGATCTGAAGCTCAAGTGGTGTGGCACCCGGGGTGTTCGAACCCTGCTGCGCGGCTGACGCTTCAATGTTTTCTGCCAGGCGCGACCGAAGTTGCTCCGCTTCGCGGCTGAGTTGGTCGACGATCTCTTGCGGGCGCCTGGTCGAGAAAATGATCGGGTCGAGTCGGCTTTCGACCACTTCGGGAAGTGTGGCTAATTGCTCGAGCAAGCGCAATCGCGGGGGCAAGGCTGCCCGGGTCCGTGCGAGGTCGGCATTGAGGTCTTCGACGAGCGCTCCGGCTGCTGTCGTCAGCTCGCCGATTGAGGGTTCGGCTACCCCGGGATTCTCATCTTCTTCAAGTGAGATCGCTTCAAGGCGAGTCGCTACCTGCCCGCGTAACGTTGTCAGCCGCGGATCAACAAGTTCAAACTGAGAGAAGAAATCGTCTTGTGGCTCGACGGGAAGATGAGGGGGGAGGCCCAGACGGACCTTGTACCCATCCAAGGCATTTCGGTATCCGATCAGGCTGTTTAGGTAAACGCTTTGATTAGTGAAGTAGGCTTGCCTTGCGAAGTCAACCTGAAAGCGGTTATCGAGTCGGCCAGCCTCAAAGAGCGACTGAAGTTGCAAGTAGGTATCGCGTAGTCCGGCGATCCGAACTCGCTGATTCTTCAGGAACTGCTGCTGTTGCAAAAACCCTAAGAGACCACCCAAGTTGGCAGCCCCGGTTCCCCCTCCACCCCCAATGGCGTTGTTAACGGGCAGCCCAATCGCCCCGACGCCACCAAACCCGCCAACACCGACGCCGGTAAACCCTGTCAGTCCCGAGCCACCAAACAATCCCCCCGCGCGCTGTAAAGTGCTGCCATTTGGTGCTCCAGTGACGACATCGAGGTAGAACCCTTGTTGATAACGATCAAACGTACGAACGTTGGCCAGAAGATTGCGCTCGGCCCGGGTCAGCAGCTCCATAATTCTCGGTTTGCCAGCGAACTGCAGGAGCGGCTGGGTCAAAACGAAATTGGCTAGCGAGACATTGCTGTTCGTATCTGGTCCAGCAAACTGCCACACGATGGTGTTCGCCAGCCCAACTGCCAGCGACCCGCCCGCAGTAAAGAGGCGTTGGGCACGCATTTGATTCGTCGTACTCAGGAGCTGCGAGGGAAGCCCGCCGTTGTAGACATCGCCTGCGGTGGTGTATTGCGTGGCGTTCCCGCCGAAGAGTTGCGTTTGAAACCGGAATCGCTCGGCCGTGACATCAAGTGCCGAGAGATAGAGGGTCTCAAGCTGCTGCTGATAGTCCCTCGCGTTGAGTCGCGCCAGAGCCACCGCCTGCGCCTGATTGATCGCTATCTTCCCTTCGGAGTTAAAGGGAAGTCCGCGGGTGTAGTCGTTCACTTCCACATCAGCGACGTCGCCGTCTTTGTGCCAGTATTTCCAACCCCGATGCCCGTCAACACATTCCATGAACCGAGCCGAGTCGGGGTCATCAGGTGGCATGGGGGGCCGATCGGGATCGGTGGGGTCGAAGAGACGCGAATCGGGATCGACTTGAATTCCAAACTCAGGGAGCGCGAACTCTGGATCGGCCGTAGCGGTGATGACTGCATCCCGAACTTCCATGTCGGCCGATCGGCGGTACTGTGCCCGATTACAGCCAGATAGTGTTGGCAGGATCAGCGTAGCAACCAGCGCGAGTCGTAACCCACGCAGCAACGATTGCCAGTCACTGACCCAAGGCGATGAGGTAGGTCGCTGCACCAGGGGGGAGAATTGAGTGGCCGAGCCTTCTGCCAGAGTGAGGGGGCAGAAGGGTGGTTCCAAAGAATTCGAATGTTGTAGCCATCCCGAACTGCGATTGATTCGCCAGGGATATCTCGATTTGGACATCACCATGGTTACCAATATCCGGCGAGAAGGCGCGATGCTTTCGGTGGCCAGTCGGAGGCGACTGACCGGCTATTCGATTAACCGTGAACGGTGGAACTCGGCCGCGAAATCAGCCTTGTTGCGGACGAAGGCTGGGCGATGGGCGTATAACGACCACAAAGTAAGAATCGGCCTGCTACAGAATGGGGCTTGATGAATTGAACGGTTAGAGCGCGAACACCGCTCGAATACCGGCGGTTGTTGCCGGTGCGGAAGTGGGTTGGTGTGTTGAGGGGCAGTATTCTCGAACGGTACTGCTGTTGAGTGCCATTCGGTAGAGTATTTCTTGAGGCGTGGCCTCGGGCGTTGGATTGTACCTAACGCTTGCTCGAGACGGGCATTTTGCCATAATGCGCGCCAACACATCCAAGGGGTAGCTGATACGTTTCCCGGCTAAAAGCCAGCAGCGCTCGTTGGTCTTCGATACTGGCTTGGGTGGATATACTGGCTCGGGTGGATTTGTGTTGCTCAGTCGACAGAATGTCGTCTGGTAATGGCTGCGTTTGTCGGGATTGGTCCGGAATGGTGAGTGACGAAGATCGATCTCGGTTCAGGGCCAAGTTACTTCGTCCTGCCATAGCTCATTCTGATCGGGGAGGCAACGAAGTTGGCTGGGCCTTTGTCGTTCTCCCCAAAACGGTCAGCGACTCGCTCCCAAGACGCGGGCGAACGACCGTCGTGGGCAGCATTAACGGAGTTCACTTCCAGGCCATGCTCGAGCCAGATGGTCAGTTGAGTCATTGGTTGCAAGTTGATGCAGCTTTGCTCAAGCATGCGGGCGTTGGCATTGGCGACATTGCGACTTTTGAGGTGCGGCCGATAGAGCAAGAACCTGAACCCACCGTTCCGCATGATCTCAAGGAAGCGTTGTCAACCAGTCCCATGGGGCGAGAGAACTGGGACGCGACAACGACCATTGCGCAAGTCGACTGGATTCACTGGATCACTTCTGCCAAGCAATCTGCTACCCGGGCTAAACGAATCAGGGACGCCTGTGAGATGCTGGCAGACGGCAAGAAGCGGGTTTGCTGCTTCGATCCATCTGGCTTTTACAGCAAAGCGTTTGGTGCTCCCAAATCGGCAAAGGCTGATGGCTGATGATGGTTGAGTACAAACCAAAGCTTCGATCGTTGCGTGGCACCGCCAACGAAGTTGAATAAGCGTGAGGGATGGACCGTTTTTGTCCCGAGACGAGCGTGTTGAGGATTGGTACGGAGTCTTGATCAGTCGCTAGCACTGGCACCCTGGCGTTCCGCGTCCAGTATCGTACGCCACTTCGCTGCTTCGTCCTTCTTTTCGGTCGCCTCGTAGAGTTGTATCAAGCGTTCGACCGCTTCGAAAAGGCGGTCTTTGTGGTCCTTTGGAATCGTCTTCTGGCGGTCCTTCATCCCTTCGTAGCCCTTGAGCAGCAGCGGCTCGGCATCGGCGTACTTCTTCTGGCCTAATAGCGCCCCGCCGAGCATCGACTGCGTGTAGAATGTAGACCAGACATCGGGCTGCGTCTTCTCGCAAATCGTCAGGCACTCAATCAAAATCGGTTCGGCCGCATTCCAGTTCTTCGTTTGTAGCAAGGCGAACCCATACCGCATGAGGGCAGCGGAGAGACCTTGAGGGTATGTTTTCCGATAAAGATCCACATTATCCGCCAATAATTCGGCAGCTTCATCGGGCCGGTTTAACTTGATCAAAACCTCTGCCAGCCGTTGCTG
>JAIXVG010000507.1 GCA_027483145.1 Planctomyces sp. | reverse complement strand
GACCATAAGGGCCATAGCCCGATGACATTTCACTCAGGTCGTAATCCTGGCCTCCCCAGAAGCCGAGCTTCAGGGTCTCCTGATAAAACGACTCAGGGCCACGCTCCATGACGCCAATGATGTCCTGGCCGTCGTCCTTGGTGAACGGAACTTCAACATTCCGGCGACCAAACGGAGCCATGTCCCCGACGCAGTAGCAACGAATTCCGTAGCGTTTGGCTAGTTGAACGGCCTGCTCGATTTTGTCAGGGTCAGAGCCAGCTTCGTCGGTGACGATGATGACCATCATATCCCGGTTTTGCTTAGTGCGATAAACAAGGAACTTATTGATAACTGTAATGACGGCACCGAAGACGTTCTCTTTTCCGGATGGCTGCGACTTGATCGCTCGGACCGTCTTCTTCAGGTCGGCGACATCATCGATCGGGTCGTTGGTGAGAATGGTGGTCTTCTCATCAAAGGTAGCGATGGCTGACTTGAGGGCTTTGTCGGCATTGACGTTCATTTGGCCGAGTTGGGCATAGACATTCTCCACTCGCTCAGCGATGGCCTCGCGGCGTTTGGCGAGCGAAGGGGAAACATCAAATAGCCAGACGACCAGCGTTTTCTTTTCGCGGAGTGAGCTGGCGATTTCAAACGCGAGACGGTCGACCGCCCCTTTGACGCCGCCAGCATGTTCGGTTGCGCCGCTCGTTGCGACGTCTGCTGCCAGTTGCTCCTGAGGTGGCAAGGCGACTTCGTCGGTGGTCGCGACCTCGGGAGAAAAGTCTTCGTCAATTCGCTCCTGGACTTCTTCTCGCACATCTTTCGATTGCAACTCGGCGGCGGCCAGCGAGGCGGACATCAGATTCATGTCACTGCCAGAGCCAATTTGGTCAACGACCGTGGAATCAAACTGGAACTCTTTGAGATCAACATCCTCAAGGCTGCTTTCGATCAGGTACTCTTGCTGAATCACCTGATGAAACGTGATGAGGGACATCACGAACAGAATGATGAAGTGAATCCCAAGGCTCAGCCCAAACGCACCGAGGTCATTGAGTCTTTTGTAAAGACCACCAGCCGGTGAGATTGGTTGCCGTAAGCCTGCAGTAGAGGTTGTTGCCGACATCGTGCCGTCCACAAAAGACTGATTCGAGCGAAGCGAGCGTCATGAGACCGGTTTGAATCTGTTGGTGCGAATCCAACCGAAGGAGAGGGCGGGTGGTTGGCAATCGGTAGTCCGCGGATGCGGCTACATCAGTTTCGACTAACAGGTTAGGATCATCTCCACTTAATCATACCAATCGAGTTCCTAAACTGATCAGGAACAGCTTCGGATTTTCCGATCGGAGACATAGAACATGAATATGCGTACAGTTTTGTCCAGCTTTTGACAACATACACTCCCTCCAAATTATTACCCGGAATTGATGCAAACAGTTCGGGGGAAAATAGTTGAGAGCAAATTCGGGCGATTTGCCGCTCAGTTGGTGAATTCATTAGCCCCTTCACTATTACTGGTGAGGTTGCGCTTCTGAATCGATTTTTTTGGCAAAACCGGGCTGCCAGCAAACTGTAACACCCTACCCTGAATTGGTTTAAGTTTTTTGAGACGCAGTTTTTTTTCAAGTGGCAGGATCAGAGAAACTTTGACTCAGCAAGCTGCGATGATTGAAAGTGAGGTCGTGACCGAGGAGGGTGTGCGGCTGGTTGTGCGCCGGTATGGAGCGGCGGGGGTGGCGATCGCTCGAATCCTCTTGGTTCACGGGGTTTGCGAACATGGTGGTCGTTATGGTCACCTGGCAAATTGGCTGGCAGGACGAGGGGTCGAAGTGGTCATTCCCGACTTGCGCGGTCACGGGAAATCGGGAGGGGGCCGGGCACACGTCACCAATTTCGACGTTTATCTGAACGATCTGCGTTTGATTCTCGATTCACTTCCGAGCCCGCTCCCCCTGGTGGTCCTGGGCCATAGTATGGGGGGGCTGGTAGCCATTCGGCTGGCGCAGGCTTATCCTAACCTGATGAGCGGTTTGTGTTTAAGCTCGCCGCTATTAAAGGTAGCGCTGCATGTACCGCGGTGGAAGCGACTGTTGGCGACTGGGCTGGTGTGGCTAATCCCCGAGCTCAGGTTTCGGACCAACATTCGGGCGACGAACATGAGTCGTGATGAACAATTTCTGGCGAGACGACGGGCAGACCCGCTGATTCAAAAAAGTGTGACTGCTGCCTGGTTCCTGGCGATGGAGTCGGCGAAGGAACAGGCGTGGAATGGCCCAGTTATCGACTGTCCGGTGCTGGCGTTTCAGGGAGGGCAGGATGCGACCGTCCAGCCAGAGGCACTGCGCGACTGGCTGAGAGAACGGGTGAAAGGGCCACAGCGGTTAGAATGGCGCGAAGATGAGGTTCATGAATTGTTTAACGACGGCCACTGGGAAGAGCACGCAGGAGAATTGCTGGGGTGGTTGGGGCAGGAGGTAGTACGGGTTAATGGACTGGATAAGAAGCAATAGGGGACGATGGCGGTAGGTCGATGGTCGGATCTGGAATATTGAATCAGGGGTGGTTTGGGCAGAGCGGGTCACAGCAAAACGGAAAGAAACTGTCATGAAGCTGATCTCAACGAAGCGAGTTGTGGGAGTAACGGCTGTCGGGGCGTTATGTGTTGGGATTTGGCTGGGGGGATGGTTCAAGGGGTTGGGCTTAGGAGAGGGGACCGGACAGGTTGAGGTTTCGCTCGATCCAGGCCGGACGAAACAGGCAGTCACCCAGGCTGCGAGTGAGCCAGGCAAGACGGCGATTGTGCCCCCTTCAGTCCTCGAGGTTGTTGTCGATCAGCAGGAGTACTTTCTGAAGCAAGCAGAGACAGGGAAGGTTGCACCGGCTCCGTTGCCACTCGAACAAGTGGTTAAGCTGGCAACGGCTGCCAAGGGTGATGGCGATGGCTACAAGATCAAGATCTATCGAAAGGCCTCGTCCCTGCATATGGCTGAAAGTATTTTGAAGGAAGAGCTGACGAAGGCTGGTTTGACAGAGTTAGAGATCTATCTGCATCCGGGGATTGTTGAGTAGAGGAGGCTGGGTGGTTAGTGAGCTAGTGATCGCAGAACTTGACAATTGGCATCGTCGGCTCGGGCGGGGTGCGATGACTCATTAAGTTATAGGTGTTTGAGTTTTTGAGTCGATTCGCGTGGAGACCGTGATGGACACGATCACGACACTGAACCGATTCGGGAAGTTGGTGATGGCTGGTTGGGAATCAAGGATTGAGAATGCAGCAGCGCTGTAATCGACGGAGGGGGGATAAGTTGGTGGAAGTTGATGATGAAGATCCCTCGCTGACGCTTTCTGAAGTTGCGCTATTCGCGTTGAAATTGCTAAGAAAACTCGACAATCATTGGGTGGAATGAACTTACAGCTCATTCAGGGTCAAACAATCCATGCCCCTCGCTGACGCTTCGGGCTACGAAGAAGTAGGCTGAATTCACGGTGTTTTCGCGTGGTTGATCGGTCGACATTCAGAATAGCGCAACTTCACAACTGACGCTGCGGGCTATGAGTTGTTGAGGCTGCATCCCTAGGGCATGCGGGGGCAATCAGCGGCAGGTGAGGATTCGCTTGAGGCGCGATAGCTTCGTCGAGACTTGCTGACTAACGACAATCAGGCACAGCCTGACCTGCGTTTAATGACGGCATGAGTGTTACATGAATAGTACGAGTAACGTGACTGAATCGAGGATGACTGGAAGCATGACGAACATGGCGCAGCAGTGGGTTGGGGCACTTCGCTGGGAGGGTGATGGGGCAAAGGGAGTTTTGCACCTCTTGGATCAAACGCTGTTGCCCGGGCGGGTTGAGATACTGCCGCTAAAGACTGCGGCAGCCGTGTTCGAAGCAATCCGTAAGCTGCGGGTCAGGGGTGCGCCGGCGATTGGAGTTGCTGCAGCCTACGGGGTGGTGCTGGGGTGCCAGCCTGGAGCCAAAGGGGATAACACTTCGCTGCAAAAGCAAGTGATCGAAGTGGCGAATCTGTTGGCGGAAAGCCGCCCGACGGCAGTCAATTTGTTCTGGGCGCTCGATCGGATGAAGCGAGTTGCGGCAGGGGAGCAAAGACTGACCTCGGCTGAGCTGATCGAGCGGTTGCTGCATGAAGCGCAAGCGATTGAAGCAGAAGACCGGCAAATGTGTGCGGCGATTGGCCGGTATGGGGCTGCGCTCTTGCCAGATCAGGGGGGAGTGCTGACCCACTGCAATACGGGTGGGCTGGCGACCGCAGGGGATGGGACGGCGCTCGCGGCGATTATTGCAGCCCATGCGATGGGAAAGGCGATCACGGTCTATGCTGATGAGACACGGCCGCTATTGCAGGGGGCGCGATTAACTGCGTGGGAGCTGATGCAGCGCAAGATTCCTGTGACACTGATTTGCGATTCGATGGCGGGTTGGGTGATGAAACAAGGCCGGGTGCAGGCGGCGATTGTCGGAGCAGATCGGATCACCGCGAGAGGGGATGCAGCCAACAAGATTGGGACCTACTCGGTGGCAGTGCTGGCCAAAGCCCACGGGATTCCGTTTTATGTAGCGGCCCCATCGAGCACGTTTGACTTAACGATGTTAGATGGGACTGAGATTCCGATCGAGGAGCGGGCTGCGGAAGAAATTACGCATCCGCTGGGAACGCAGTTTGCGCCGGTGGGATGCCACGTGTTCAATCCGGCATTTGATGTGACACCGGCGGAGCTGATCACAGGGATTGTAACCGAGCGGGGGGTGATTTCGCCGGTGACGGAGGAGAATGTGAGGGGGATGGTGGGGTAGGAATGGGGCTTGAGGGGGCGGTGGTGGAAATCGGTAAACATGGACCAACGCAAGCAATGTTGAAGGGGGGAGCTTGTCGCACCGTTCGAGGATTGGGACACAGGGGACAACTCACCACAAGTCTTAAAGCGAAAAGTTTTATGCAAGCCTTTGACGAAGTGCTAAGACGTTTGGGATCAGAATACACATATGGGTATGGCCCCACTCCTATTCCATCATTGATTGACGAAGAAGTTGCGCAGCTTCTGAACTCGCTTTTGGCATTTGTCCCAGAACAACGCGGACTCTTTTTAGAGCAAATGACTGAAGCTCATGGGTTCGTTTTCTTGGCTTACGCGGAGAGGATGGCATCACAAATAATCAGGGAACAACAACCGCGAGTTCTCCGCGAAGCAATGACTGCGTTCGCCATTGCAATCCAACTAGTCGATGTGAGGGATGTCCTGCCAGTTATCAGTCTATTGAGTCACAGTACCGAAGAGCTTGGGTTGGAACCACGTCAGCAAATGCGTTTTGCAAGCTCATTGAAGAATAAAACCCTCGATGAGTACGTGGACGAATTCGCAGAGCGTTCTGCCGACGCTCGTCGTATTGAAGCGATGGGCTATGTCAAAGGACAAGACTCTGACGGATTCCGCTACTTCCGGACATGGTGAGACCGGAGAGGAACAAGTTTCTGTGAAACTGACCCGAAGAAAACAATGGCTATATTTAACGTAGCGACTGCGTTGTGCTCAGCGTCACAATCAAAATGGGAAGATCGCATCGCTCCATCGCGTTAATCGACCTTCGCTCAGCGTGGTTCCAGTCCCGTAACGAGCAATTTCAGGCTGTTGCTGGCCTTCCTTCCAAAACTGTCTTGTGACGATATTCAACGTGGCGATAACTTTGCCTTTCCCTTCGATCCAAATCCATTCGCGGTCTTCGGATTGCACGATCCGGGCATACAACAGACTCAGAGCGTGGGTGTTATTGATGATGTAGGTTTCTGGATCTTTCTTCCCTTCAATCCACTCTAAGATTTCGTCGGTCTCTCCTCCGTTTGACCGGTGCCATAACCTTAACTCAATCTGGCCCTTATTTGGCCTTTCAACGAGGGCGACAAGTGGTGGCCCCCAGCGCCCCTCAAGTCGGAACAGGCTCAAGACCAAAGGCCTCAAGACGCCCATGACCATGAGATACACAAGGGCCCAACGCAACAGCATTCGAATGGGATTCGATTTGGCGCTTCTCCAAAAGCGAGAAAGTGCGGTTCTCATCAATTCACCTGATTTGTTGCAACAACACAAACGGACGAAGAAGCCTGCTCATCGGGTCGGCGTCACTGCGAATCAACTAGGAGGCATATACAAGCATACAGCGAGTCGCTCTGCTGATGGCAATTCCCGTTGTTATGCTAGCAAAGAGGTTGTGGGTAAACTTGCAATTGCGGGGATGAGAGCTGGGACGCAAGGGACTTGCCGAAAGGTGAAACCATCGGCGCCATGCGGCCGCTGGAGACGCTTCCCTTTTGCTGGTGCTGCAAATGAACACACGCCACTACGATGACGGAACTTCCATTTACGATTTCACGGATTGTTTTCTCGTTCGGTGCCCGAAATGCGTTGAATGCGCCGAAGTCACTTGGATTGACAGCGAGCAACCCGTCTTATCTCGGCATGCTCGATTCTGCTGTCCGAAGTGTGCGGTAGCAAGAACGGGCACATTGAATGGATGGTCCGTCCGGGAGCCGGTTGACTGGGTTTTTGGATTACCACTGTGGTTGCAAGTGTCGTGTTGCGGCAAAACACTTTGGGCGTACAACTTCGCCCATCTTGCATTCATTGAATCGTACGTGAACTCGGAGCATCGGATTGGGCTTAACGATGCCGATGCTGAACGACTTGGCCGCCGTAATTCAACTCTCGCAAGCAGACTTCCAGCATGGATGATCGCTGCGAAGAATCGAAAGCATGTTTTGCGGGCAATCCAGAAGTTGAGGGCCAAAGAATTCACGTAAGGAGCGGTTGGTGGAAACTTCTCGGTTGACCTGACCACGATGGCGATGTGGCGTTGTCAATAGATCGGTTTTTGTGTGCCACTTGCTTTGCCAGTTTCATGGGGCGCGGGTCGTTGCATCGTTCCGTCAGGAACCTATGTTGCATCGTAACTCGCGACGATTACTGCTTCGCTTTGGCCGGGCGTCGAGCAATGGCGATGTCCAACACCCTATTCGGTGCGGCAAGCCGCACCCTACCAGGAATTAAGCATTGATTCGGTTCATGGAGGCTTCGCTTCGACGCTACGCAGCCAGTCTCTTGCTGTAAACGCAAGAAAGACACTGGCAGTCCAAAGCTACTGCCAGTGCCACCCGGCGTCTATAAAAAGTTCTGAACTGTCGCAATGAACTCATCTGGCTTGTCGATGTGCGGGAAGTGACTGGCCTCTTCGATAATAACGGACTTGGCTCCCGGAATCAGACTAGTGATATAGGGGGCCAGGGCAACAGGAAAAAGCCTGTCTTCGTTTCCCCAGACGACAAGGGTTGGTGACGTGATGGAGGGAAGGATTGTTTCGAGCCTCGCAGACTGAAACAAACCCGGCCCCAACCGCGGAACGATCGACTTTTCGCCGCTCGCCAAGAAACCCGCATACGCCTGTTCGGCAAACTCGCGGGTATGCGCAAATCCTGAGTGAAGCACACACAACAGTAACTTTTCCATCTCTTCCATGGAATTGGGGAACAGGTTCACTGGCGGGTCGCCTTGAAACATCGCTTCAAAGCCTGCGGGGTCGACCAACACCAGTTT
>JAIXVG010000056.1 GCA_027483145.1 Planctomyces sp. | reverse complement strand
TGGTTCTGTTCCAACAGCACCAGGAGCGCCGAGTTCCCAAATCCGAATCGTCGGTTTCCCTTCCAGGGGATTGGCATATAGCGGCCGAGTAATGCAATCTATCGCTAGCAGCAGACCGCCGAAGCAAAGCATCCAACGCATAGCAATTCCCTCATAACAAACTTTCTGGAAACGCGATTTGTGTCGCCTCGTATCATAGCCCGTCAAACCAGATGTTGTCGGTCTGCAAAGCGACAAAAAACTCCCTGCGATGGAAGCGAATCCTTCGCAGAGAGTTCTTGTTAAACACTAATTTTGCTAATGGCCAGACGCTGGGATAACAGCTAGCCGCTCTCTCCAGCCACAGCGAAGGGCCCGCCTACAGTTCCCAGCCTTTGCGGTATTCGCGGCTGACGTACTGATTGAGTTCTGGAGCGTTGGTGACCTTCATGTTCACCGCATCCCACTCGATGCGCTTCCCAGGTGCTCGCATTGCCAAGTTCCCCATGAGGCCGGTTTCCGTCAGGCGAGCGGCATACTCGAAGTTTGACATGGCCAGTTCGGGCTTACTTTCCTTGATGGCATTGGCAAATTCGGTGAAGTGACCGGGCGAGACAATCGCCTCGGGGTTCTTGTAGTCAACGAACTTCTCTTTCGGGAGCAGCAGGAACGTGCCGTGGTAATCGCTATCAGAGAAGATCAAACCTTTGTCACCAATGACAAGCGAACCACTAGCCCCCTGATTTACACCGGGCATCAGTTCTGCTGGTGGGCGGCGGCCGCCATCGTACCAGAACATCTTAACCGGGCCACGTTTAGCGTTTGCAGCGAATTCAAAGGTGATCTTCGAATCCTTGGGATAGGTTTCGTTTTGAATGATCCCTTCCGACTCGGCGGTGACGGCAATCGGGTCAAACAGCTCGAGTGCCATAACAGCCATGTTCATTGTATGACAGGCCATATCGCCAATCGCACCTGTTCCGAAGTCGACCCAGCCACGCCACTTGAAGGGGACATAGGCCGAGTGATAGGGACGTTCTGGTGCTGGTCCCAGGAAGAGGTCCCAGTCGAGTTCCGGTGGAACTGGTTCTGGATTGGCTGGACGCCCTTCCCCCTGTGGCCAAATGGGGCGATTGGTCCAAATGTGAATTTCGGAAACTTTTCCAACGTCACCTTTGCGAATGATTTCAACTGCTTCACGCAGACCGCTCAGCGAAGTCCCCTGATTCCCCATTTGGGTACACAGCTTCTTCTCAGCCGCCAGCAATCGCATGGTACGGGCTTCGAAAATGGAGTAGGTCAAAGGCTTCTGACAGAAGCAGTGCTTGCCCAGCTTCATCGCTCGCACTGCGGCTGGAGCGTGGGTATGGTCAGGCGTACTGACCGTGACGGCGTCAATCTCATTGGCCATCTCGTCGAAGAGCTTGCGGAAATCGGTGTACTTCTTGGCGTTGGGGTAACGCTCGGCTGCTTTCTCAAGGCGGTCGCTGTCGACATCGCACAGAGCCACAATCTGTCCATGTCGTCCGGCATCGTCCCGGTCGCTGGCACCCTTCCCTTCAACACCGATACAGGCAAATCGAATTTCCGAGTTGGCCGATCGCTCTCGAGCAAATGCCTTGGCATGACTGGTGACCCAGACGCCAGCGCTTAAGGCGGCCGACTGCTGCAGGAAACTGCGGCGTGACGATTGACGACTCATGCGAAACCTTTCTGAAGAGACGAGCGTTGTGAACTTGACGACGTATCCAAAACTCTGCCGAAGCAGCATGGGTGAGACTTGAAACAAACCAATTTCGCAGAAACCTAATCCAGATATTGGATAGGAACTTCTGCGAAACGAAGCGTTGACATTGCAGGATACTCTCACTCTAGCTGAATCGAGTTAACCAACCACGATCACAAACAGATTGACCTGCGCATGACGGGGATGAAAGTCACAATTAAGAATTGAGGGAGAGTCGCGAAAGCGGGAGGTGAAAATGAAGGCCGGGTCAGAAGTCGAAAGAGATTACTGGCGAGCAAATCACTGCCAAAAAATTCATTTTCAGTTTCAATGGTTATACGTCAACACAAATGGCCGCCGCAAACCAATTGACCTGCCGGAAGCCCAGGATATCAATTTTCTGGGCCATTTTGGGCAAATTTGGCCAGTTGCAGCACCAAGTGGGCCCATTTGGCTACCTGATCGGAGCGGATCCTATCGGCCAGCGCAGATTCAATGGATCACTTTAGTAAAGTGCTGGAAACTCGACTAAAAGCCTGGATTAGAATTGTTTGCCGGTTTGGCACCCGGCTTCGGATTCGATTTCTGTCCCTCCGGGTCCGCCATCTCGACAGAACCGGTCGGAACAGGTGCCAACTTACCAATTTCGTCAGGATTCGCGCCAACTGGTCGGCCTCCATCCCAGGTGGCCCCCTTCGACCCTCGGGCCAAAGTCCACCGGGCTGGTTGTTCGATGGCCCACTTCGGTCCCGGATCGGCTTTCCAGAGGACAGCATCAGAACCGGTAGCGGGGTTTAGTTCGCGATTCTTTCCCCAGACAGTCTCCCATTCGGCCGCTGGTGAATTTCCCAGCGGAACGACGACAGGCTGAATCCAATGCGTCAGCTCGCCAGCGATAGCATTCAATCGGCCATGCCAGCGGTATGCGGTTTCCAGGGTCGAACGGTCTGGCCAGTAGACTACTGCGGGAACCATTTGTGTTTTCTCAACCGACGGAGCAGGACCAAATACGCACTCCTCAACAACCAGATCCCAGCGCGGAGCAGGACTGGCGTCGATCCCCGCTCCCAAGCTTAGCCCCAAAGCTCCTCGTCCGGCCGAGAATGTACTGCGAGTGATATCGCAGACCCGGGGTGCGCCAGCTTCCATTGTGGCAACGGCCTGAAGAGCAATCGCGTCTTGCCGGGCCACAAACAGGCTTCCCGAAACCTTCAGGTGCCCAGCGTCACCTGCCAGCGATAACAAAGGCCCGTTACCGGTGATTAGTGAATCATTGATCACCGTGGATGCCTGAGTTGCATCGAGACCGCCGGCCTGGGTTCCCAGCCGAACCAACCCTTGCAGACTGGCTGGATCGGATGCCAGTCCCCGCAGCTTGCAGTCCTGCACCAGGAGTTCTCCCCCTTCAACTTCGATAAGCGTCCGGGTTGCGTCGGGCTTGGCACTTGTCAACGCCAACGACAGGCCATGCAGTTCGAGGCGGCCACCTTGCTTGACCCGGAAGAGTGGGTTGCGATCGGACTCGCTCTTTGGGCTGAGAACAAACTCTGAGCCGTCTGCATTGGGTTTCGCATACAGAAGGAGGGTTTGGCCTGGGCGAACAGTGACCGCAGACATCGGTCGATTCGCGCTTCCCTTGAGCAAGATTGATGAAACAGCCCCCGTCTCACGCTGCAAAAGTAAGCCCAGGTCTTTCCCCTGTGTCAGCTCGATCTCTTTCGGCTGACCTGATCGAGCGCCGAGCCACGTTCCAGGAGGAACCGGCCTCAAAACATCGATCGCGGACCAGGCGGCCTGAGTTGCCTCCGGTTGATTGAGCCGGGAGATATCGCAACCGGGGGGAACCCCGTCACTGGTTGCAATCCCTTTCGAGTCGAGCGTGCTCCGGTCGAACAACTCCAGTGACGCCTGATTCACCGGTCCAGAGAGGTTAGGCCAGCTCGTTTCTGTAATCTGAAAGTCGGTCTGCTGCTCGGGGGGCGAACCCCACATCTGGAACCAATTCGATACGCTTTCGACTCGGAATGGCTCGTTCGGTCCCGATTCAACTAACTTGCGGTAGCCCGCAGCCAAGGTCCCTCGCGAACTCCAGTTCAGCAAGTTTAGACGCCCCTGCGATACCGATCGGTCGACGTTCTTTGGCCAATCGATCGCCCGCAAAATCGCCGGTTCAAAGCGAGATACGGGGGTCGCGAAAATCGAATCGGTACTGATGATGGTCGTAGCGGGAGGACCTGTCGGCTTTGCTAATGGCTGCTCGATATCAATCGCCACCTCTTGCGAAGAAACCGTGGAATGCAGAAACCGAACCGACCGCTCTGGATGTAGAAAGTCTCCACCTCCCAAACCAAACTCGGGCTGAATCGCCCGCAGGGTGACGGCTGATCCCGTGGCTGTTGCCAAGACCGAGTTACGAATGACCGCTTCGCACCGGCCGGTACCAATTCTTAACAGGTCGGCTCCTTGCGCACGGGCAAAAATTCGATCGAGCAAAACTCTCTGGGGGGATTGAGGATTCCCCTGCCGCGAAGGCTCGACTTCAAACAATGTCACAGACTTCGATTCGCCCTCAATCGAGCAAGAGCCATCCCGCACGGTTAGTCCGCCACCGATCAGCTTTACCATTGAAACAGGCTGCTCGCTGGCGGTGATGCGTTCATCAACAACTAAATGAACTCCATCCAAAGTCAGATCGGAATCAATCGCAGTGAGACCAGCCTTCCCGTCGCCATCAGTCACCAGCTTGATGACAGGCCGCTCTTTGGCCTCGCGGGTGATGATGACTCGCCCCTTGCCCTGCAGCGTTGTGGCTGGCAATTGGTAGACTCCGCTGGAAGCCAGCCTGACGATCCCCCCTTTTTGTGGCAACTTAGCTAACGCGTCAGCGATCGTCGCGAACGAAGCCCCTCCCGTTGATACCGAGCCAACGCGATGCTCGACAAGGCCATCGACATTCGTCGCGGCATCGATCCACGATGGGACAGCGTCAGGCCTGATCTCCGGCGGCTTGGGGCCAGTTGGACTCGCGGATGCACCAGACATCGCCTTTGGATCAGTACCGGAGGATGATTGCTGGCCTTTTTGAGGTGCGTTGGCTGCCACCTTTGGTTCTTCGATCTGTTCGACCGGATTAACAGAAGCAGGTCCTCCTTCGTCCTTCGGGTCAAATGGACTCGCCTTGGCTGCTCCACCAGTTGAATCGAATACCGTGCTGTACTTAGCCGCCAGCCCACCAAGGGCAACAAACCCCACAATCACCGCTGCGGCGATTCCCAGGTTTCTTAAGAGCCGCTGCCTGGCTTCCGAGGCTCCTGCTTGATCATCCGCTTCGGTCAAGATGGCCTGTTTTTTAGGTGGCAATGCACCGGGGGGTAGATTTCCTTTTCTTGAGTTTCGAGTGTTCGACTGGGAGGCCGTTTTCTCATCGGCTGCGTCAGCCTGATCGCCGGCGTCCCGCTCAGATCGCGCCCCGTTCTTTTCCTTCTCTTTCACCCCACGCTTTTTGGCAGACTTGCCGTTGGATGCATCGCTTTCTAAATCTTCGTCAGCGATTTGCGCAGTGTCGTCGTCATCGTTCGCGCTACCCGAGGGCCGATTTCCTGGAGACCGTTTTTCTTTCGGGAGCGGCTTGGCATTCCGAGTGCCGGCGGGACTTCCAGTGGCTGTATTCTTTTCGCTATTGGATTGATCAGGGAAAGCACTTTGCAGGTCGTCGCCATCTTCCCCTTCATAGGTGCTGTCGTAGTCCTCGCCATCTTCCTCAGCTATGGCCCTGAACAACTCGTTAGCGACTCCACCGCGAGTGATGCTGCGCAGTTCTAAGTCGCCAAGAAGTTCTTTTGGTGTCTGGTAACGATCAGCCACTTTCTTGGCCAGCATCCGATTCAAGATGCCGACGATTGCCTCGGTGACGTTGGGGTTCAAGTCGCGCGGATTGGGGATAGGACTGAGAGCGTGCGACTGCAGCTTATTGGTCAAACTTCCTTTGGGATACGGAGGCTGCCCAGTCAGCATGTGATACCACGTGCAGCCGAGAGAATAGATATCGCTGCGAACATCAGCCGCTTTACTGTTGCGAGCCTGCTCGGGGGCCATGTAGTCGACGGTGCCAACGGTCGTTCCGGCCCTTGTGATTCCCGTTTCGACCGTGTCATCGACCGAACGAGCCAACCCCAGGTCGGTTAGCTTCACCATGCCATCACGACGGATGAGCAGGTTCGATGGCTTGATGTCTCGGTGAACAATACTGTGCTGATGAGCATGCGCAAGGGCTGAAGCCACCTGCTTGATGATCTCCACAGAACGTCTCAGAGGAATCGTCCCTCGCTTGAGTATCAAGTCGTGAACATCGACTCCTTCGACATACTCCATGGCGATGTACAGCTTGTCGTCGAGCTGGCCACTTTCGTAGACCGTCACGATGTTCTCGTGATGCAACCTGGCCGCTGCTTGGGCCTCGGCTTCGAACCGCCGCACCAGCACCTGATTCTGCGCTTTGTCGGGGGGAAGTATTTTGACAGCAACTAACCGCTTGAGCTGCGTATCGCGGGCGAGGTAAACGGTTCCCATTCCCCCTTGGCCCAACTTTTTTTCGATGCTGTATTTGCCAAGCGTGTCACCAGGAAGCAGGTCTTTGCGGCCCGCTTTCTCGATCTCAGCCGAGTCAGGTGGAAGAGCGGGTGCATTCTTCGCCATCGAAATCACCCGTACCTAAATGGGAAAACACACAAACGTTGTTTGGAACAACCGCAAACAGGGCCACCACGGTTTGCCAGAAGAACTCTGGCATGAAGAAAGACGGACACTGTGTGCGAAGTGGCCAGCGGCGCCCAACTCTTCCCGAGTGTACCTGAAAGGCGAGACTGCCGTCAAAACCACCGAACCGACACGATCGGCAGTGCTGGGCTTTCCGGCAGGAAATGCGAGAAAATGCGTTCGACAGACTGGGATCTGTCGGTACATGCTGCATCAGCCAAGGCAATAAAGACAAGAACTCTGAAATCGATTCTCGGGCGGGCTGTCGACAGCAGCCCACCAATCCAAATGTCTTGCTTCTTCTATGTGAAGCATTGCGACACCGGGAAAATTCTTGCCGATTTCGATCATTGCCGGGCGAATCGATGATTCAGCTATCGTTGCTTCGTTCCAAAAGGATGAAGTCGCTATTGGCCGGGTGATTTCCAGCGGTAGACCGTAAGGCCCTTAAGGTCACGGACGAGGACTTGATCGTCAGCCACCACAAGGTGCGCCCAGGTGCTGTCGTCTGAGAGATGGCGGGCCGAGAGTTCGGTATACCGCTTGGGGCTGGCATCGATCAGCCGGAGGTCACCGGTTTCATCAAGGGCCAGAATGCGGTTTCGCTGAGCGACTAAGCTCCAATACTTTCCGAAAGGCTCGGTGACCCAGTTTTCCTTACCGGTCGGCAAGTGAATGCTGGCAAACCGTTGGTTGCGCAGATGGAGATAAACATCATCACCAATGATGACGGGGGATGTCATGTAGCCCTGCAGTTTGTTTTTCCAAGTCTCTTTCACCTGCAGATTATCCCCGGCCGAACTAACAGCCAGCGGGTACGAACCCGCACCATAGCTACTGGTGAATAGCGAGTCCTTGTAGACGGTCGGCGTGACGATATTCATGCCGCGAAACGCGGGAATCTCGTTTGACCAGTAGACCGCACCAGACTGGGGGTCGACCCCATACAGCTTTTCGCGAGCCTGAACGAGGAGCTGATCTTTACCAGCGAGGTTCGCGAAATAGGGAGAAGAGAATGCACTGCCATTCATCCCGCCCCCATCCGCCAGTACCCGCCATTCGACCTGCCCCGAGTGCTTGTTCAGTTTGACAAATCCGCCCCCCGCCTGAACGTACAGAAAATCCCCCAGGACGATGGGACTACAGACGAAGCCAAACGTCGGAACAGACGACTTGAAGGTTTCGACAAAATCGACCTTCCAGCGGATTTCGCCGGTGTTGGCATTGAGGCAAACGAGCAAGTCGCGAATGCCAGGAACATAGAGGGAATCGCCGTCTAGTAGCGGGGTGGCCCGAATCCAGTCACCATTGGCCTTGGCGAAGAATGGGACCGAAATGGAGCCAGCCCATTCGGTTGTCCAAAGCTGCTTGCCAGTATCTCGCTCGAGAGCGGTGACATGTTCGGTCTTCGCGTCGCGGGTCTCTGTTACATAGACGGCGTTACTGCTAACGATCGGCGTTGAATAGCCCGGCCCCAAGGCGAATCGCCAGAGCTCCGTCAGATGCTTCGAATCGACCGACTCGGGCCAGTCGGGACCATTGAGCTGGCCATCGCGTGATGGGCCGCGCCATTGACCCCACGGATGCCCATCGGCCGGAATCGCTGCTGGCGCGGCGGCCTCAGCCAGCGAGCAAGTCAACAACAGTGCGAAACCAATGCCGGCTATCGAAGTTAAGAACGCTTGCACTGGCAAAACTCCCGATTGCGAAGAGCTGAGTAAATCACCTGAGTGGACCTGCTCAAGGCGCGGCGAAGAATCGCGGCCGATTGGGGAAGGAACTCAGCCAACTAGCAGTTGTTTCGAACACTAACACTTTACCACTGCGGCAAGAGAACTATTGCCATCCCTCAAGCGTTGACGAGTTGCCGGGCAAGCGAAAACAGGCAAAAACCGCCGATTCTTTCCGTGCCAAGGCAGCGTCGCACCAAGACAGGGGCAACGGTAAATGAGTTGCTGGCAGCTTATGCGGTATGCCCGACGGGCAACGCTTACACCAGACATACAGTTACCATTCAGGAGCAAGAGGCATTCTCTTGTTCAGAAGGTAGATTAAACAAGATTTGGGGTGGGAGCTGAAGCCAATGTGATTCAGCTAGAAGCTGACTGATAATCCGTTTCACACCAAGTGTCGAAATTGCGACCGGCGAGAGGCATCCATTGTGACCTGACTTGGCCTGCGGAAACCTGCACACGGATTTGAAGGGGCGAGGTAAGGCGGGGGGCTCAACATTAAACGAGCAATGTATCGTCAAACAATAGACTGCTTAGCACCGGTGGGTACTCCGCCGGCCGCAAATGGGCTTGGTCACGGCCATTGGCTGCAAACCAAACCGACCTTGTAATTGCCTACTCTGACTTCTCGGGAACGACGGTTTCGGTGATCTGATTCTGGATCAGCTCGAAGACTTCGTTTCGATGAATGGAGACATCGCGTGGAGCCTCGATTCCCAAGCGAACCTTGTCGCCGCGAATCTCGACGACCGTGATTACGATCGACTCGTCAATCACAATGCTTTCGTTCTTCTTCCTGGACAACACCAACATGATGGACATCCTCCCAATTCTTGGCCGAATCCAATCGCACCTTGCTTACCCCGAGGGAAGACCTGCTTCCCGACTGCATCCGTGCGCCCCGGTGATGAACCAGAGACCCCGCGAGACAGCACACCGTGGGCCGATAACATTGAAATTGTAAAAACGCAAGTGACCGAGGTCAAGTAGTTCTCTGAGAAGATCAGCCCCGGCCTTCATATTGCCAGACACTGTTGTCACGACCGTAACCCTTTTCCAGCTATAGGCTAACATCCTAGATGGCAAGGTTTTCGCACTATCCGCAAGCTCACCCCGATGGACCAATCTGCGTGCAGTGCAAGTGAATATTACTCCACATGTGTTCTATTGTCCATATCTTTTGAGGAGGTCATTGCGAGAAAATTCGGAACAATCGCCACCAGCGAAAAACACGTTACTCCTAGAAAGATCGCTACACCCGTCAAACTTTGTCTCATCCCGCGAATCGGTTTGATCCGAAATACGAGAAGACGTGACATAAAGCGTTAGGCCGCGCCTGCGGACCGTTTGGTCTTGCGTCTTCCCCTGAACGGGCAAGGCGGCATCCCAAACGGCCCAGATTGGCCAAACGCTGACGATCGGGTTAGTTCGACTTCGGGCCGACAGGTCTTGCGCCGCAGGATCCGCTGGAGAGAGCCGTCCATGCAACTCGCCAATTCTAAACCATCCCGCCATTCAGCAATCTGCGACCGCGAGGTCTCCAGCTCACCCAGCTGGCGGACTTCGATCGTGGGGCAATGCTCGAAAAGGCTTCCTGCGATTGTCGCTGTACTAGCTACGATGCTGGTTACAACGGGGTCCGCCAACGCCCAGACCGGGATTGATGAAGAATTGGGGCGAGCCTCGCTGCAAGACTTCAGCGGAGGAGCTGCCCTCAACGGGACGTACTTCGATGTACGAAACCAGGCAGGGAGCGGGGTCGGTTACCGGAACGGATTCACCCAATTCGGGATGTTTACGCCGTTCATCAACGACGGCGACACGATGATTGGCGGCCAAATCCGCATGCTGGTCACCGACACCAGCAGAATTGGCTATAACGTCGGGGGGGTGGCTCGGCGGTACTTCGAAGGCTCTGACCGCATTTGGGGTGTGAACGCCTATTTTGACGATGACCAATCGACCAGTGGCTATCGCTATCGCCAGATTGCCTTTGGCTTTGAGAGCTTAGGGCGGTACCTCGACTTTCGGGCAAACGGCTATGTCCCGACCAGCAACGACAATAACGTCGTTGGTCCAATTGGCCTGCTCAATAACCCGTTCTTCTACGGGAACAGAATCGCCTACACCGGGTTGGTGCGTAATGAACAATCGCTGGCTGGTGGTGACTTCGAGTTTGGTGTTCCTGTCATTCCGGGGCAGCGGTGGTTGCGTGCCTACGCCGGGATGTACATCTATGAAAAGCCAACCCAGGGAGATGCACCAGTCGGCGTGCGGGCACGCGTTGAAGGTTGGGTGAGCGATGACCTGTCGGTCGGCATGATGTACACGAACGATAAGCAGTTTGGTTCAAACCTCAACGCAGTCGTCGACTTCCGGTTCTCGGGATACAAGGCAACCCGCTACTTCCCACACTACACCGTGCGGGAACGGATGCTGATGCCCGTCCAGCGCAACTGGCGAGTGGCCACCACCGAATACAACACCACAACCAAAGTTGACATCTATAATCCAGCAGACCTTAACCCATACTTTGTGACATGGGTTGATAGTGCCAGCACAGCGGCTGGCCCGGGAACCGGTACGTTTGAAAATCCGTTCAAGCAATTGCCGGCGAATGCCCCTGGATCAGACCTGGTTCTGGTGCGGCGTGGCAACAGCACCCAGGCCAATCCTTACGATGGCTCGATTACACTCGACCCCAACACACGGATGCTGGGGGAAGGGATTGCCCATCAGTTTGACGGATATGCCCAGTTCGGTGCCTACCAGCAGGGTGGAACCTACACGCTCCCCGGCTTTACGAACACCGGGCTGGCTCCCTACCTGACCAGCACCACAGGCGATGTTATTACCATAGCTGATAACAACGAAGTTCGCTCGTTCAACATTCAGAACGGGTTCGGCTCAGGGATCACCAACAACCCTGCAACGGGCGTGAACAACTTCCTGCTGCGTGACTTGAATCTGACCGCCAACGCAGCGGGGATCAACTTGCGAAACGCTTATGGAACGGGTCGAATTGAAAACGTTGTCGCTAACAACAATGCGGGTGGCGGCGTGGTCATCGATACGGGTGCCAACGGCTTAACGTTAAATGTGAACAGTTTGTCTTCGAATGCAGGGATCGCTGGTCCGCAGGCGTATGGGCTCTACTTGCTGGCGGATGATGGAAACCTGGCCACGACAATCTCTGGCCTGAGTGCCCTGGGTAATGGTCAAGGCCTGCGGCTCGAGACAGTTGGACAAGTTCTAACCGCCAATGTGACTTCTCCAACCACCAGCGGTGGCGGAGACGGGGTGTTTGTTGGTGCCCAAGGTGGCGTGGCCGATGTGCGGATTACGAACATTGCGGCCAACAGCAACAGCGGTACCGGCTTGACCGTGATTGGTGTTGATGGAGCGGCAGTCCGAACCCAAGTGACAAACGGTGCGATTTCTGGCAACGGGGTCGATGCGATCAACACCATCGCTCTGGGTGGCTCGATCGTCGACTTGATTGTTGATCCGATCAACGCAACTGGGAGCGGTCGCCACGGGTTCAATTACACCGTCGGAACGGGAGCACAGTTGCGAGCCGATATCCTGGACCTCGACTTCAGCAACAGCGGTGTCAATGGGGTTAATGGCAGTGTCGACGGGATTGGTTCAGAAGCATATGTGCTGCTTCGTAACACGTCTTTAGCTTTTGCAGGCCAAGACGCCTTTAACATCAATGTCGACAACGGCGGGGTTTCGACCGTTGAGATGCGGGGCGGGTCATTCTTTGCCGCGACACGAAATGGGCTGCGGGCCAATGTCGATAACGCTGGTGTGCTCAACATGTTTGTCACCGACTCGAGCGGATCCTTCGCTGGTGAGTCAGGGGCGGTCGTTACGACCAATAACTCGGCAGTGTTCAACGGTAACTTCTTACGGAGTTCATTCGCGAACAGCGGTTTTCTGGGAGGGTTGATTGGGACTGGGGTTCGCGATGCGATGAACTTGTCCGCAATCGGTAACTCGGTGCTCAGCGTTAACTTGAATTCGACCTTCACCAATGACAGTGTCTTCGGAACGCAAGAAAACGGCCTGGCCTACAACGTTGCTTCCGGTGGACAACTGATCTTCACCAACAATAATGGTGACATGCGAAACAACCTGCGGAGCGCGATTACTGGTAGCGTGACTGATGCTGGCTCGGTGGCTCGCATCACCATGAACAACACCTCTGGTGCCGACAGTGGTGGGACAGGCTTCCTGGCCAACGTATCGAATAACGGCAACCTGATTACCGACATTTCAAACGGCTCGTTCGCTCGATCGGGCCGATTGGTCGGCGGCGATGGCGTGGCGGCGTCCCTCGCCAATCAGGGATCGGCTACGATTAACTTCAGCAACGTTGATGTCAGCGATGTCGAGCGCAATGGCCTAGCTGTCGCCGCCGTAGACAACTCGAACTTTACCGGTAACTTCACTGGCAGTTCGTTTGACAATGCCGGGACCGCGGGTAACGGCGGCAACGGGGTTTTAGTTAACTCAACGCAGTCGATCGTTAATCTCGGATTATTGAACACAACCGCCAGCGGAGCTGATGGGGACGGGATGCGGATCAGTGCCCAGTCCGGCAGCCTCGTCAATGCGTCAGTTGTCAATGGGTCGTTTGACCAAGCTGGTAGCGGTGGAAACGGAGACGGTGTTGACCTGACCTCTATCGATAGCTCGGTCCTCACCGTGAATCTCAACAACACTACTGCTGACGGGACCGCTGAAAACGGGTTGCGATACAATGCGGCCGCTGCCGGTCAAATGGACGTGAATGTTGTCGGTGGAAGTTTCAGCAACAACGGACAAAACGGAATTCTGGGTAATGCAGATGGGGCCGGAACGTTCTCACAAGTTACGCTCCAGGGAACCATCCTTGATTCCAACAGCCTGCGAGGTGGAGACCTCCTTGCGTCGAATTCCGCCTTTATGGATCTAACGACAAGTCAGTTCACACCTACGTCGTTCTCAGGCAACCTCAATGGTGAAGGTTTGCTCTTAAGGTCGATGACGGGTGCGAACTTAGTCACCGCGTTGCGAAACGTTCAGTTAGATAACAATGCGGGTGCAGGGCTTAGAGGAATCGCCAGTTCCGGCGGCAGGCTTAGCATGGGAGTTGTCGGGAATCCCAGTGGCAGTATCACTTCGATTAGCAACAACCGTGGTGGGCCAGGTGTCGACTTGGTTTCTGATGGACCAAGCAGCGTCGCTACACTTTTGCTCGGTCAGGCCACTATCAGCAGCAATGCTGGTGATGGCGTGTCTATAGTACAGAAGAATGGTGGAACTGTCGGCAAGACTGAAATCACGAACAACGTGATTGAGGATAATCAGGGACGAGGCATCAACGTTTTGGTTGGAACTGGTAGCTTTGGACCGGCCTTCATCAGCCGGAACGCGATCAATCGTAACTTCGATGGGGTCGTGGTGGAGTTCCTCAGTGGTTCAAACGGCGATCTCTGGATCAACGGAAATACCATTAATGAGACTCTGGATGATGGCATTCGGCTGAGCTACAAGGGTGGCGGTGGGAATGTGTTCATTGTTGGCAACACCATCAACTCACCAGCGAATGACGGAATTCAAGTTGATGTTGGCGGTGCAGCAGTTGCTAACCTGAACATCAGCGACAACACCGTCGGGCTGTTGCCTGCAACACCCGGTCTCAGTGGTGATGGCGTTCGCGTCACCACGGCCGACACGGCCCGACTGACCAGCGCGATCTTCAACAACAACGACATCAACCAAGCTGGCCTCAATGGCCTGAACATTCAGATGCGAGATCAATCCCGCATCGATGCAATCGTCGCTCTGGATAACCGCATTGGTGGCAACGGGCTGAATGGCTTTAACCTGGAAGCGCCGGTCCTGCCACTGAACTTCCAGCAGGTGACGCTGGGTGGTGTATTCATTGGCGGCGTTAATGCTGCGAGCCGGTACTCGGGGAACGGCGGCGACGGGATCAACATTCAACTGAACGACCTGGCGGGTGCACCGGGGGTGATTCCGAACATCAATATCAATAACGTTGACATCGACGGGAACGGCAGCCGGGGGATCAATCTGGTTGCGAACAATTCGTTCCTAAGCGAAGTGAACCTGATTAGCACTCGCGTATCGAACAGCGGTGGCCAGCAGGGGATTCGGACCGCTTTCAACGGCGGCCAATTGAATCAACTGGTGATTGCTGGGGGATCGGTTAACGGTACGGCTAACAGCACACTGCTGGGGACGGGTATCGATGTCAGCTTGAATAACGTATTGGGTGTGCCGACCGTTACAGTGGGTCTGATGTCGGTAGCAAACAGTGCAGGCCGGGGGATCTCGGTTGTCAGCAACTCTGACGTTGACTACGTCAATATCTTCAGCAACCAAGTCTCAAACAGCAATGGTGGTCAAGGCATCTTCGCCAATGTTACTAACGCGACTGCTAATGCCATCGCTATCCGCAACAATGCTGTTTCAAATAGTGCCTCGACAGGCATTGAAGCGAGACTCGACTTTGTCTCCGGTGTGCAGCTAGTCGAAGTGCGCGGGAATACTGTGTCTGATAGTGACGCATTCGGCATCGCTGTGCTGGCAGAAAGTTCACCAATCGATGAAGTTCGGCTTGACGGAAACACCGTCACTTCCTCGGCGGCTGATGGAATTCAGCTTC
>JAIXVG010000241.1 GCA_027483145.1 Planctomyces sp. | reverse complement strand
CCGATAGCTCAAGTGTTTGACCAGCTGCGTGCGAAAGGCCATTTAGCGTTCATTCCATTCGTCACGGCTGGTGATCCGTCGCTGGAAGTGACGGGGCAATTGATTCGCACGCTCGATCATGCGGGGGCAGACCTCATCGAAGTCGGGTTCCCATATAGCGACCCGATTGCGGATGGGCCGGTCATCCAAAGCTCGTATACACGGGCGCTGGGCAGAAAGATCAAGACACGCGAAATCTTTCAGATGGTGGCCAGCCAATCGAAGGAAGTGAAGGCTCCGCTGGTGGCCATGGTTTCGTACGCGATCATCTTTCGAATTGGGGCAGGCCCGTTTACCAAAGAAGCGAAGGAAGCAGGCTTTAGTGGGCTGATTGTCCCCGATTTGCCCGGCGATGAAGCGAGTGAGTTTGCCAAGGTGAGTGGAGCAGCGGGGCTCGATTTGATTCCACTCGTGGCTCCCACCACTCCGGCTGAGCGAGTTAAGAAAATCCTTTCGACCGCATCGGGCTTTGTTTACTGCATCGCCGTGGCTGGGGTAACCGGCGCGCGGGCCACCGTTGCAGCAACTCTTGATGCTGAACTAGCCATGTTAAGAACGATGACTACGTTACCACTGGCAGTGGGATTCGGGATTAGTGGCCGCGATCAAGTGCTGGGCCTGAAGGGGAAAGCAGACGGGGCGATCGTTGGATCGGCCCTCGTCAAGTATCTCGAGGCCTGCGCAACGGATATCAGCCAGGTTGATAAGGCGATTGGTCAGATCAAGGCGGCCGCGATGGAACTGGCGTCTGCAGCGCATCAATAGCCGTGCAGTGCAAATAGTGGCTCTTCGCATGATTACGTTGTTAGCCTGATCGCCAATGTGTTGCTTGAAGACACTGGCGAAGCCGGTGGCGCACCAAGGTAAAGCTTCACATGCGTGAAGCACATCCCAAACCGCATGCAATACATCGGCAGTGTTTGCCGATGATAGCTCGTGCGAGGCAGTAGGGCTGTAACAGTTCGTCTATTCGATTTGGATTGGCTGTTCGGCAGGACAGATTGAACAGGCAGAATTCGGAGATTGAGACTAATCAGTCTGCTGGAGTGCTTGCCGGTAGCTAGCCGATTGCTTCTGAGCGGGGGACGCTGTCGCGTGCGGCTTAGTCAATGCCACATTCGTCGCTTAGGTCGCTTGCCAGGGAGGATGGTTGCATGTTCGCAGGTCGATTGCGCCAGTCGGGAAACCAGATTCTGTTGGTGGTTACAGCCGTCATTGTTGTTGGCAGCTTGCAAACCTGTCAGGCTGATGACGGGTCTGCGGCGAAGTCGCATCACTGGGGTTGGTTCGGCCGTAACCTGGGCGTCAAAGTTGGCAGCGGCAGTTTGTACCCCGACAAATGTGAAGGGGGCTATTACTATCCCAGCTATACTCATGGCGGGGACCGGTGCTTTGGTTACACCCCGGCTTATTTCCCAGGTCAGTACCCCGGCATCTATGGGGGCTACGATTTCTGTCGCAAAGGGGCATCTGGGTGTGATGCGAATGACAAGTAAGTGCTTAGCAACCAATGATTGGTGCCCATCTATCTCAGTGCTGGGTCTTTTCCGTCGAGGCATCTTGGGCAATCAAGTCGCCCGTCACCTTTGCAGCGCTTGCACTTCTCAGGTCGAAACACCGTTTTGTATCTCGGTGGCCCTTTCCCTGGATTTGGAAGCAGCATCTCTTCCTTGACGCTCACACTCCCCTTAACGCAGCCATTCACGTCGCAGCTTACCGTAGCGGTCCCTCGACAAATTGAACAGGAGCGATCTTCCAGGATCATGTCGCCCGTTTTTGGTAACAGACGATTCACGAAGTTGTTGTCGCACGTTTTGAGGCTGACGGTCACCATCACAACGGACTGTGAAATCTGGTCGTCAACCTTCGCCCAATCAGGAATGGGAGGAGCCTGAACTTCGTTCGCAAGGCTGTACGGAATTCCTTGTAGCTTCAAAAAGTTCGCAGCCTCTACGGCGGGAATCGCTAGTCCATGATTGCCAATGTCGTACTTGATGTAAGTTGCGGTGACCACTCCAAGGCAGGCCCCGGTTGAATCGACAACGGGGCCGCCACTGTCTCCACCGATGACTTTTGCATCCATCAGAAACATCTCGCTCTTTTTCTCGTCGGGCAGTCCGGAGACGACCCCGGTTGAAAGCTTCAGCTTTGAACCAACCAAGTTCGGATCAGGAAAACCGAGAATAGCGATGGCTTGCCCGCGGCAAACGGGCGATGCAGCCAGTGAAATCGGAGTGCATGCCATTCCCGGAGCAAGAATGACAGCAAGATCACGATGCTTTTCAGAGCAAACAAACGTTGCTGTCGTCTCTTCCTTTCCATTTCTTGAAAGGGAAATGACAGCCGCTTTTCCAAATTCTGCATCATTAACAACGTGACGATTGGTAAGGAAGTGCCCGTCATTGGAAATGCAAAACGCCGTTCCAAATGAATGCTTTATTAAACAGCGGTTGCCACCTACATCATTTCTTGAATCGACATCTTGCTGTGGAACTTCGTCGTCGATTTGCTCCGATGTGGGAAGCTGCGGGTAGACATACAGCCATCCCTTCTTCGGGTTGTTTACTCGTGTCGTTCCATCGGCAGATATCTGATTGTAGAGGGCTTCGACTTTCTTCTTTTGTGCCTCAGTCAATTGAATGCGATCGGCTTCGGCTTCTTCATACAACCGCCCAAGATTCTGCCCCAGTTGATCCATGCGGGGGGCCAGTGCCAATATTCTTTTCAGCCTTACCATCGCCTTGTCAAACTGATTCAGCTTCAGCTCGCACAATGCCAAGTTCATCAGGGCTGCAGGGTTTCGTGGCGACCGCTCGATCACTTTTTTGAAATAGGTAACTGCTAGGTCGGGTCGATTTCGCCCAGCGCCTGAATTGACAAGTCCGAGAATGAACGCAGCACGCAGCGAGTTCGGATCAACATTATGTGCTTTTTCGAGGTATGAAATCGCGTCTTGAAGGTCGTTTCGGTCAGCAGCAGCCCGGGCCTTCTTAATCAAGCGAGCGGCCTCCAAACCGGCCTCCTGAATTTTCCGTTCAGACGCCCAGGTACGACCAAATCGATAGTGGTCAGCTGCAGCGGCCTTAGCTAGCCCAGGCCGCAGCGCCTTTAGCCGCTTCAGGTGGATCGGTGAGGGTTCGTGATTCGCCAGGAAGTCATCAAGTTCTTCCAAGGCATCTTGGGCTGACATCGTCAGGCGAAAGCTGTCCTCGAACTCGTATACGAGTAAATCTGGCGTTGGAGCGGGAGGTCCATTTTCTTCGGATTCAACTTCGTTGGAAGCTTGTTCGTCCGCTGGATCATCATCGTCATCTGACGGGTTTGCGACCGTCGCCGGTTTCTTCGTTGAATCAGCTCGCTCTCCGGCTCTTGTGGCAGATGGAAAGTGAGTTGTAGACCCAAGAAACAGCCCAGCGATTATGAAGCCGATCAAGACGAAATACCTACAATGCAATAACCATGCAAACAATTGAAGGCCCTTATTCAATTGGCAAAGTAAACAGGATGCTCACTGTTATGAAGCTGATTGCTTCGCAACTGAGAACTAAGGGCACGAAAGTACACAGGCTGTGTTAACTATTGATGAACATGGATCGCCATTTTAGAGGCGACTTTTGTTGCGACGAGATGGCAGCGCGGCAGCATGCAGATTGCGAATGCAAGACTACTCATCCGCCAGCGGATGGCGCGGAGGTGCAGCTGGCTTCGATTGTGAAGTGACTTGCTGGAGTTCGAGCATCTTGGTGAGGAGTTGCTCGACCCGCTCGATTCTCTCATCGGAAGTGAGAGGTTTGGCAGCGGTTGGGGGTGTGGCCGGCTTGATTCCTTGTTGCCCAACTTGCGCTGCAGCGGGAAACTGGGTTTCAACGAGCTGCTCGGCCAACGGGTGACGAGTGGGGATCGCTGACTGGTTGTCGGATAGCGGATGTTGGACTGTGGAGACATCAGCTGTATCGGGAGTCCTCGCCAGTTGCCCGGGGCGTTGATCGAGGGCGATTGTTGTTGTCTTGCGACGGGCTTCTGCTTCCGCATTAGGAGTTGCGCTGGGGGCGATGGTGTACTCACTTTGGACGCTCCCCTCGGGCATCCGGTCCCGGCCCTTGAGGGTAACAGAGACCATGTCCGAAAAGACGGCTTGTCCCCGCGGTGGGGTTAGCCTGACGCGTAGACTGCACAACGCTTCATGCAGACCCTTACGAGTATACGGAATGAAGACATGATAGGTCGGTCCAAGCGTCGAATCGCGACGATGAATGCTCCATGAATCATCGGTGAAGTCGTATTGCCTGAGTGGCTTCGATGGGTCATCTGCTTGTCGCAGGTCGTCAAAGACATAAATACGCACATCCCCATCGGGGACAACTGGTGTTGGCTCGCGGTTGGTTAGGAAAATGACTTGACCGGCGAAGCCTCGGCAGGGAAGCCCATCCGGGTCGCGTCCTTCGCCCGGTTGCCACAAGCATAGGATTTGGGTGACAGGATGGCTGGAAGAGGCAACGCGGGGACGGTCCGACTTGAGGAAGTCGGGAACAGCAGTGCAGCCAGTTAGGCAAGAGCATAATGCAATCCCGAGCAAAGCCGCGCGTGTCCAGTTACTGCTGCGGGGAAGTAAGGTCCCTAAGCAGATGCGGGCCAGCGGTGATGCGAAAGATGGATTCATGGGTGCTACTTGCCTGGCTGTGTTGCTATTTGGCTTGCCTGGTCAGACGAATGGTGGCGGGGCGGTCGGCCGATTTGGGTTTCGATGTGGATGGTCCGAAGCGAGGATCACCGGGAACCTCCTGGGCTGGTCCCGGCGGAACGTCCCATGGAGGTGGACCAACTGGTTGCCCCCAGTCCTGGGGCGGAGGCCCCCACAGTGGATCGGGAGGCATCCGGGGGTCTGCAGGTCCAGGTGGTGGTAACTGATTTTGCGGCGTCTGAATTGGTGGTGTTAGCGTACCTGGTGGTGTGACCTGGATCGGTGGTTGGTTACCTGGTGGCGGACAGCTGGGATCGAAGGGAGGGACCATTTCCGGACCGAAGTTATCTTCTTGAGGGATTGAACGTAGCGGGCCGTGGAGTTCTTCAACTTCTTGCTCGATGAAGTGCATGCGGGCCATTTCCACTTCTTTACCCACCTCTGACTCGGCTTCGTTATGAATGATGCGTGGCGTCAAAAAGATCAGAAGCTCGGTTCGCCTGTGGTTCTTGGCGTCATAGCGAAATGCTGAACCCAGGATAGGAACGTCACCCAACCAGGGAACTTTCCGTTCAATCGTTTCGTCACTGGTCGTGATCATCCCCCCCATCACAACGGTTTGACCGTTAGGAACACTGACGGCGGTGCGGGCAGCGCTAATGTCTTTGATTGGGGATTCGATGACATTGCCGTTGGTGGTGTCGGTGAAGATTGGGACTCCACGTCCGCTGAAGGCGCTTTTTTCGGCGACCAGTTCCATGACAATCAACCCATCCGGGCTGATGCGAGGAGTCACTGTGAGAATGATACCGGCTTGATCCTGCCTGATCTGGGGGTTTGCATTCCCTAACTGATTGATCTGCACGCCATCAACAATGGGGACCTGCTGGCCCACTTGAATCTGAGCTAGTTGGTTATCGAGCGTGCGAATTTGTGGACGGCTGAGGATTTGGAGGCGGCGCCGGGCTGCCAAGGCCCGCATTAGAACATTGACTGACTCGGACCCGGCTGAGAGGACCAAGCCTCCGTAGCCGAGGTCGCCATTCACGCGGCCAACTGAAAAGCTACTGAGCGCCTGACTGCCAACTCGGTTTGGATTGCTGGCGTCGCGGCTGGTGTTATTTCCCAAGGGTAAGCTGGGATTGCCGAACAAGTAGCCAGGTGATCCGGTCTGAGAGATAAGCCTTTGAGTGGTCGTTTGGACGCCGTTAGGGGCGGTGGTCGTCGTGGCTAATGTCACAAGGTTGTTAGTGACGCTGCGATTAAACAGAACCGAGTCTTGAAAGCCGAGTTCGATGCCGAACTCGTCATTGTGATTCAGTTCGACTTCCACCAGCATCGCTTGGATCACGACCTGCCGTGGGGCTTCATCAAGACGAGTCACCAGTTGGCGAATTTCATCGAAATAGCGTGGCGTGGCGGAGATGAGTAAGCTGTTGCTGACAGGTTCGGGGACGACGACAGCTTCTTGTTCTAGCTGCTCGATCGAGCTGACTAGCTGTGGATTTTGCTGGGCTAGCTGAACTCGCGACTGAAGGAATTCACGTACGGCTTGTGAAACCGTTGCAGCTGGGCTGTTTTTGAGTTTCACAACAATGTTTTTGCGCTGCCGGATATCGCTTTCATCGAGTCTGAGAATCAAAGCTTCGACGACGCGTAAGGCTTCGCCGCCGCCGATGGCCATGACGCTATTGGTGCGGGTGTCGACCGAAAACCTCAGCGGGATGAGGGAGCTGCTGATGTCTTCTGCGCCAACGATGCTGAGGCCAAGTTGTTGCCTGACTTGATTGGTTCCCCCTTGCCCCTGCGAGGCGTTGGCCGGTGCAAACAAGGCTTGCAACTGCTCGACCATTTTCTGAGCGTCGGCGTTGGCCAGGGTGAAGACTTTAATTTCAGCCACTGCAGATGAAGGGCGATCGAGTTGGGCAATCAGTTCTGCAAGTAGCTTCGAACTGGCAGGGGGGGCTGCGACGAGAAGGCTGTTCATGCGGGAGTCGGCCGTGATGCGGATATCGGCCAGCATGCCGGAACGGACTTTTTCTTCTCCTTCGGGACCGGTTGTCAAGAACTCGATGAGAGCGGGGCGAACGGCGCGGAATTGCTCTGCGACCTGACCACCCCCTTGACCGCCAAAGCCTCCGAAACCACCAAATCCTCCGCCGGCCGTATTCGCCTGTGGAGGAGAGAGGACGCTTTGAATCGCTGCGTTGAGGACACTGGCCAGTTCTTGTGCAACCGCGTTCTTGAGTTGATAGATTTTGAGTTGATTGATCGCGGCGGTTTGCTCGCCATCAATCTTTTCAACGAGGGCAGCCACTTCATCAAGGTCGCGTGGCCGTGCTCGCACGATGACCGCATTCGAACGAAGGTCGGCTGTTGCGGTGACTTTTGCCCCAAGTCCGACTCGATCGCGGTAGAAGTCGGTAATGAGCGTTACGACTTGAGACGCGATGGCCGTTTTGAGTGAGAAGACGCGAAACTCGGTATCGGGATCGGTCGGCCGATCGAGTTCGTCGGCAATCTCGCGAATCGACTGTATGTCGGCCTCGGGGGCGACGATCAAGAGCGCATTGGGCGTATCAATGGGGAGAATAGACACGCTTTGGCGTGGGACAGTGCCACCGCCGGGAAACTTGGCCAATCGCTCGTATACGCTGGTTAACAGGGTGGCCATCGCGGTCGAATCGACATGCTTCAGGTACAAGACATGGAGTTGCGGACTGGCCCCTTCGCTGAGCCGTTCGAGTTCTTTGATGACCTTCAAGACCTGGTCAACATCGCCTTGGTTGCCGCGGAGAATCAAGACTCCCAAGTCCTCGATTGCTTCTAACGAGACGTCTCCCTTTAGGTTGCCGATGACCCCTTTCAGGGCATTAGGAATGGGGCCGGCAGGAGGAGCCGGAGGTTCAGCGGCGGCTGGGGCGGCGTTCGAGGGTGCGTTGGTATCGGCGTCTTGTTCGAAGGCAGCCCAGCGATTGGCCTCTCCGTCTTTTGCTTGATAGCCAACACGCTGTAACTGAGCACGCTCTCGCATGCGCGGAATTTCGGGTGCAAGCTGCACCGCGATGCGAGCATGACTGGCCGATGTGATCAAGAAGTGGGTCGCACGTTCTTCGAATACGGGTGTATCAAAGGCGCTACAGAGTTCAGCAGCGGCCTGTTCGAATCCCGGCTGGGCACTAACGAGCAGTCGATCGTTTTCGGTATCGATCGCCACTTGCAGCAGGGGTTCGGGTTCGGCGTGATTCTTTGGGATCGACTTCGAAGTCAGGATATCGAATGCAGGGAAACCACTAGTGCCTTGATTGACCAGTTTGGCACGAGTGCGGAAGGCTTTGTGAATCCCTTTTGCCAGGTCGAGCGCAGACCGATTGACGGGGCGGTAATCTTCCAGTGCGACCAGGGCCAGAGGTTCACTGGTTGCGGTCTCTGTTGAGGCGACCTTGGGGCCTATGGCCGGGCTGACCTCATGACTAACGGGTGTGACCTGGTTTGATGCGGGGCGTGGCTTCGGAACAGTGGCTGGTTCGCGCTGGCCGGCTGCAGGTAATGCTAGTGCGGCTGCTGTTGCTGACGAGGGGCCGGGATCGGTAATGGAAAT
>JAIXVG010000007.1 GCA_027483145.1 Planctomyces sp. | reverse complement strand
GTTATTTGCCTTTACGATCCTCTATTTCCGGGGTCAGTCGGCAAACATGTTGTCCCTCGGAGCGATTGATTTTGGAATCATTGTTGATTCTTCGGTGATCATGGTCGAATGCATTCATCATCGATTAAGCACTGGTGTCGATGCCCATCTGCCACTTGAATTGCGCATTGTGGGAGCCGCCCGCGAAGTGCAACGCAGTCTGTTCTTTTCAACGATCATCATGGTCTGCGCTCTTTTGCCGTTGTTCACGATGTCGGGACCTGAAGGCCGCATCTTTGGTCCAATGGCAGATACTTACGCGTTTGCCTTGGGAGGGGCGTTATTGTTGGCGTTGACCGTCTCTCCGGTTTTGTGCCGGACCTTCATGCAGCATGTGCCTCACGGCCGAGCCAACTTTCTGGTGAGGTGGATTGAAGCATCGTACTTAAGCCAGTTGAGCCTGGCCCTTAAGCATCGCGGTATGGTGATTGCCGGGTTTTGTCTTGTTACGGTGGGAACCTTGGCAACGTTGCCCTTCCTGGGACGAGAATTTATGCCGCAATTGGAGGAAGGGAACATCTATGTACGGGGAACATTTCCACCGAATGTTTCGCTGCAGGAAGTTGTCGAAAAGTCGACGCTGGCCCGCAATCGGTTTAAAGACTACCCCGAAGTTGCGGCTATTTTGACGCAACAGGGGCGGCCAGACGACGGAACTGATCCCACTGGATTTTACAATTCGGAGTCTCTCGTATCGCTAAAGCCTCAAGAAGAATGGCCCCAAGTTGTTCCACGCAACGGCCTGGCGAGGCTATTTGGTAGTCATCGAGCAAGAACCAAGAATGAATTGGTCGACCTGCTCGATAAAGACCTGAGCCGCACGGTGATGGGTGTCGACTGGAACTTCTCTCAATCGATTCGTGACAACGTCATGGAGACGATGTCAGGCGTTAAAGGAGAAAACTGCCTGAAGATTATTGGTCCTGACCTCGTCCAATTGGAAGAATTGGCTGAACAAGCATCTGCAGAGTTGACCGACGTCCGCGGAGTTCAGGATGTCGGCATCTTCAGTATTCTAGGCCAAACTAACCTGGAACTGAGTATCGATCGAGATAAGTGTGCCGCCTGGAATGTCAGTATTGCCGACGTCCAGAACGCTCTTAGTACGGCCGTGGGGGGGAAGGCCATAGCGCAGATGGTCGAAGGAGAACGAAGCTTTGATATCACTTTGCGCTGGCCTGAAAGACTGCGGGCCGACGAAGAGGCCATTCTCAATATTCCGGTTGACGTACAGCGGAATCGAGTCATCCCCATGAACGATCAGTCGAGTGGATTGTCGTCTGTTGGTTCAGCCGCCACGTTGCCATCACCGACCGGTTCCGTCGACCTGATACTGCCCAACGTGGTGGCACAGCGCCGTCTGGGTGATCTTGTCTCGTTCAAGACTCCACCAGAGGTTCCCGGACAGCGGCCGCCGCTGACGAAGAATGGTGCTTCGACCATTTATCGCGAGGAAGGGCAGCGGCTGATTGCCGTGAAGTTCAGCGTACGCGATCGCGATTTAGCCAGTACCGTCGCCGAAGCCCAGAAAGTGACTGCCCATCTTTTTTCAGGCGGCTATCGCAGCGAATGGTCAGGCGAGTTTGAGGAAATGCAAAATGCGATTTCCCGGTTGGCGATTGTCGGCGTGTTAACCATGATGGCGATCGTAGTCTTGCTTTATCTCGCTCTGCATTCGCTCCTCGATGTTATCACGGTCTGCTCCAACGTTGTGGTTGTTTGCCTGGGTGGGGTTTGGGCGCTGTTTATTACCGGTGAGAACTTCAATATCTCAGCCGGTGTCGGCTTCATCTCGATTCTGGGCGTTGGGATGATGGACGGCTTGATATTGCTTTCGGGCTTTAATGCCGCCCGTTCGGCCGGAGTTGCGCTTAACGAAACCCTGCAAACCGTTATGGCTCGTTACTTGAAGCCGTTAACAATGACTCCCCTATTGGCCATTTTTGGGATGCTGCCCGCAGCCCTGTCGACGCGAATCGGCTCGGAAAGCCAGAAGCCCCTGGCGATTGTTATGGTGGGGGGAATGCTGCTGACGCTGTTACTGCGAAACCTGATACCCGTGTTTTACAGCTTGTACGGGGATCGAACCCCGCGCATTGTCGACGATGTCGATCCTGTTCCGACAGAACCGGTCGTTGCGTAGTCTGAAAAACTCAGTAATGCTGCTGACCTGGCGTTATGCGGCCCGCGATCTCGCTTCGTATTGCGGCTAATACTCAGCTGCCGGAACGCTTTTGTGGCGCAGGACCAGCATGTCGGTCAGGTTAAACAGATTGAAGACGTAGCCCAATTGGGCGGCAACCTCATTCGGCGGTAATTGGAACTGACTGGCGAGGCCGAAGCAGAGGTCTCCAATCGTCCGCTGACCGTTGATTTGCTCAATGAATGCCCGGTGGAGTGGCGTGTTCTTGATTTTGAGTTCGAGGCGGGACCCTTTGTCCCCTTTTTGCACATCGAGTGTCCAGTTTTCGTCGGTGCTTTTCAGGACATTACCGCGAATGTCGGTCAATTGACCGAAGTGGCTCCAACTGGGGATGTAGTCTTCGTTGTCCCACCGCGCGACCGTATCGCTATGTGCGGTCGCCCAGAAGGAGTGCTTCGAAATAGAACCCCAGAAAAGCTCGCAAGCGGCTTGCTGCAGCGGGACAGGTAACTGAGCAACGGTACTTGCCATGGGCTCTTGCATGAACGCAATATCCGGGCGGTACCACGCGCGGGAGTCCATTGCATACTCGGCGATTGTCAGCTGCGCAGTAGCCAGCCACTCGTACAACTGGGGAACTGTGTAAGCGCGATCTTGCGAATGGAGGAACAGGTCGTACGTTTCGGCGTCCGACATTTCAAGAATCGGTTCGAAGATCTCTTGAGCGCGATGGTACCAGTTTGTGTCTGGCAGCGAACGCAGCATGGTCTTGGTTAAGTCGAGACGATTGTTCTCATCGGCTTCATGAACCGTGATGATCCGCATCAGGTCTTGGAGTTGGTAAACCCCTGTTCGCCCATATTGACCGTAAACCATGATGCCGAGCGCCCCATCAGGCTTCAGCACTTGCTTGAGGGAAGCAAGGCCCTGGACCGGATCGGGCAAGTGATGCAGAACACCCGAGCAGTTGATGTAGTCAAACGGTTCGAGCTGCATCGAGGGGAGGTCAAGCAGCGAGCCGTGAATCCAATCAACTTTATGAGAGAGCTTCCTGGCCGCGACCCGTTCTTTGGCGATCTTGAGCGAGGCAGCACTTAAGTCGATGCAGACAATACGGGCAGGGATGTTGCGAAGTTGATGGGCCAGATAAACGGCTGAGTCCCCAGTCCCGCAACCTGCCACCAGAAACCGGGCACCACTAAAGTTCTTCTGGCCTTTGAAGCAGTACTGATTGAGTGCTCCGAGGTCATCGAGGCTGGTCAGGTGCAGCCGAGTGGTTTCGAGTGATGGGTCCCGATGGGGATAAGGCAAATGTTCGTACTGCTGCCGCACGGTTTGGGTGATTTGCTGGCTGGTGCGCGGGGGCATGGCGGTGCTCATGCGACTGGTATCCTGTCGAGCGGGAGGCCAAATCAGGCAGACTGAATGGCGGAAGTCGTTATGCCTGAATCGATTACCGAGGTTTCATCGGCAGTTTCAGTCGGGCCTGATGACTCGAAACGACCCTGCGGCTGGCAACTGTAGCCAGGCCAGTCGCCGCGCCTGTGACCGATGAGCTGCGATTGACCGAGCGAACAGATCGCATGAGGCACATCGGCTGCTTGTGAGGAATTGGTTTGATATCTTGGCGTTTCTCGTTGCGACAGCTGCAACTTAAGCCATTGTTCAGGAATGGTTTAGCGCCATAAACGGTTTGCCATTCTTCCGACTTGGTTGAGTACGATGGT
>JAIXVG010000032.1 GCA_027483145.1 Planctomyces sp. | reverse complement strand
TGGTGCGGCTGGCGATGTCGGTTCGGCAACGGGTGGAACGAACCGCTTCGTTGGCAACGGTAATCAGACCACCGGGGTTGGTAACGGGATCAATATGCAGGTTTCTCAGAACGGGGCCATCTTTACCGCAGTCCGTGGTGCCAGCGTGACTGGCAACGCTGGAACCGGAATGGTGTTCGACCTGGATGACGCGTTAGCCCCCAGCAGTGGCCGCATTAGCGCTCTGGACATTACCAGCAACTTTGTTACCGGTAACGGTAGCCTGACAACCACCACTGGCGATGGGATGGCCATCCTTAATGGTAATGGCGGTATCTTCGAAACGAATGGCATTGTTGCCAATAACTTCAGCAATAACCGCAGAGCTGGCTTGTTCCTTGGCGGAACGGTTGGCGGAGCCACCTCGTTCAACAACCTGAACACAGTGACTCGCAACAACTTCAATCGCGATACGATTGGAACCGAGGGGATTTTGTTCAATACCCTCAATACTGTGACGACCATGACGCTGACCCAGAACACGTTTGTGGGTCGGTTGCCAGCAGCAGGTCCACCAGCGGTGGCCAGTTCGGGACGGGGCATTGGCGGGACGGTTAATGGTGGCGGACTGATTATGAGTTTGCCCGCTGACGATATCGGCAACCCGCTCAATACCACGAACACGTTCACTAACAACGGTGATGCCCATATCGGCCTGATCCTATCAGGTGACTCGGCAAACCAGATTACGATTGATGGCCATACGTTTAATGGGGCTGTCAATTCGAGTAACGCCTTAGAAACTCGCTTCCAGGGGGATGGTCTCGGCTTCATTGTGGAAGATACCGCCTTACTGACGGGATTCATCCGCGGCAGCACCATCACCAACAATGCCCGCGACGGGATTCACATGGAAGTACGGGGTAATAGCCTGACCGACTTCGCTCAAATCACGAACTTCCAGATTGGCGGAGCAACGGCGGCCCAAGGGAATACGATTTCGCTGAACGGAAACGACGGGATCAGCTTCGAACGTACCGATGGTGGGCGAGTGATCAACGCGTTAATTGCCAACAACATCATTGAACGGAACGGAACGCCACAACCTCCTGTTGCTGATCCAGCATTTCCGAATGCTCCCGTCCCCACAGGTCTTGGAAACGGGATATTCCTGAACTCGGCCAACCGGGACGTGCTCGATACCTACACGATTGCCAACAACTTTGTACGTCGAAATGCCCAAAACGGGATTCTATTGCTAATCGAAGCTGACGCGGACTTGTCGGCCAACATTGATAACAACGTAATCACAAGCAACGGTGTTGACGGAATCCAAACTGATGAAATCAGCAATGATCTATCAGATAATCGCAGTGTGCGAGGCAACTGGACTCGTAACCTAATCGCCAACAACGCTCGCGATGGTATTCGGCTTAATGGAACTCCACAGACTCTTGTGATCGGTGATGCGGTCACAGCTTCGCTTGGTAACACGATTACTGAGAACGGAGCCAACGGGATCAATGTTCTAGCTCCTGGTACGTTCACCATTGGCAACAACACGATTACGTTCAATGGTGATCCGACTGGCGGAACGCTGGGTACAGTCAATGAAACCGCCGGGATCAAGGCGAACGTCCGGCCGTTTAGCAACTTGTCGATCATCCGGAACCGCATCGCCAACAACTTTGGTGATGGGATCGAACATGGAATTTCCCGAGCCTTCAATGGCTTCCAGGCCATCCTCAACGTTGACGAAAACGTCATTGATTCGAACACCGGTCGCGGAATCGACCTGATCAACCGAACTAACAACTTTACTCAAGCGTCAATTACGAACAACATCGTTAACCTGAACGGGCTGGAAGGGATTTACCTTGTGAACACTAGCTCAGGAACACAGGACCAGCTTTCAATTACCCGTAACCAACTTGTCGACCCAATAGCTGGAGTCGGTCAAGCAGTTCTAGTACGAGATGGCGCGATTGATGCTCGGCCCATTTATGAAGCACAGATTTTTGATAACCAGATTATCAATAACGGTAACAACAGCGCGCAGAGCGCCACCGGGTTACTGGTTCGTGTAGGAACAGCGACTGGATTAGCAAGCATCACGAACCCAGGCGGATTTGCCAGTATCGGTGGGCCAGTGGCCGTGGGGACCGGACCGTTTGGCAACTCGACATTCTTCGGTGGTGTCACCATGACGGTCGACAACAACCAGTTTGGAGGCAACTTTGGGGATGACGTACGGTTCCACTCGTTCGTCTCGACCGTCGATCCTGCTACTTCGCAAGGGACATGGTCGGCGACTGAATTTACTCCCAACATTCCGGCCTATCAATCTGACCCATTGGCCCGATTGGACCTCTATTTTCGTGGGAATACGTTTGACTCAGCTGATGTGAATAACTCGAACGCTCTCTTCAATCGCCCAATTCAGCAAGAAGTTGCGTACTACAACAATGCTGAACCAATCTTCAAATCGCGGCTACAGGACGCCGACCCCGCGACACCAGATGGCCCGTTCGATAGCGCTACCCGTCGCCGAAACGCCCAACGTCAAGCATCTCGTATTCCTGCTTTTGCGGCACCGCTGTTCGGGCCTGATGGCGGAACTTACCTCTATTCAGGCATCGGCGACAGTACATTCCGCGTCAGTACCGACAGCCAAATTGGCATCTTCCCAATCGATATTGTGGTGCCCAACACGAACACGAATCAACAGCGGGGGTCGAACTTTATCGGATTCATCCTTGGCGAACGACCATTCGGCTGGGGTAGTTTCTAGTCGAGTTATGATGAGTTAATCATCACCACAGGGTGATCGGAAGAGAGGCGGCTTGGGGATTCCCAGGCCGCTTTCTCTTTTTGGAGGGGGCGAATTCTGCTCCACGATCAACCTGTTACCCGGCACATTTGGTCCAGGCATTGCCGAGCCTTCTCAGCGGTGATATCTGGAATTGTGCTCTGCGAGAACAACTCGCCGGGAACGTAAACAAGTGCCAGGAACAAGCGACCCTCAGTTTGCTTCGGGTCGTCCGGCGAGCTTGGGATGTTAGTCCCAGGGTTCCTTTGATTTCGTTGCACCCGATCAGGGTAAGCAAATCAGAACCCACGGGTTGACCGCTGTGGCTCGCCTAAGGCGTTTGCGTTTGCCGTCTCGTCAAGCGCTGTCAGACACCAGTGTTGCATTCGCATCTATTTGCAAATGGGACCGATCGCAAAAGGGTTTTGGCGATCCACACAAGAATTACTTGGAAATAAGGGTCATGTTCTTCACGTAGAGGGTGCCGACCTGCGAACCGAGCGAGAACCCGAGCCGGTTCTTGTCTTTTCGCACATCTTGAGCAGTGAACTTGTACGAGTACTTGCGGAACTCTTTACCAATATAAACTTCCTCGTACAGGCCAATCTGGTGCCAGTCTTCTTCGCCAATTGAGGCTGTCAAGCCGATTGACATTGGCTTGGCTGCTTTGGCTTCGAACGTCACCTGGTAGGTCTGACCGTCCTTGAGGTCGAGGCCAGTCATGAAGGATTGGACATGCCAGTTGGTTCCGGTCGACTTCGTTACCGTAAAGACGATGGCCTCTTCTTCGGCCTTGGCGGACCCTTCGCCCCCCTGCTGTTGCTCGAACTGCCACGATTCAACCTTGTTGGTTGGCTTTAGCAGGTTGGTATCGTCTGCCAATAGCGAGCTGGTGGTTGCAGCGAGAATGGCGAGCGCGAAAACGAATCTCATTGAAGTGTCCCTTAGATGATGGTGCGAGAGCGATACGATCAAAGACAGATAGGCCCGGCGACCAGATTGGCCGAGGTTCGACAGATCAGCCCGGCGAATTGGGCGGCTCGACCGTGACGAAATGGCCTGCTGACGGACGAATGCCCGTCAGCCGACTTCGCACAGCGTAGCGAGAATGGGAAAGAAGGCAAACATCGCGGCTGGTTCGGGAGGGGCTTTCGCCTTGATCAAAACGCGCGGGTAACGGGAGCGCTAATTTGAAAGAAGCCCTACGCATCAGAATACATTGGAATGTTGCTTCACTGCGGCAGCAAAATCATTAATTCGTTGCAGATATTGCGATCTGCGATACCTTGCACCAAAAGGGACCTGCAGGCTGCAGATTCCCTAAAACTCAGCACTTTTAGGTGTACGAGGAAACGGAATACAGTCGCGGATGTTGACCATACCCGTGATTAGCTGCACCGTTCGTTCGAGGCCCAGCCCAAAGCCAGAGTGTGGTACGGTTCCATACTTGCGAAGTTCCAGGTACCACCAATAGTCCTCTGGTTTCAGGCCACACTCTTGCATGCGGGCCACAAGGACATCGTGCCGCTCTTCGCGCTGGCTGCCACCGATGATTTCGCCGATGCGCGGGACCAGAACATCCATTGCGCGAACCGTTTTCCCGTCGTCATTGGCCCGCATGTAGAATGATTTAATCTGCCGCGGGTAGTCATACAGGATCACTGGCTGAGCAAAATGCTGTTCGGTTAAGAAACGCTCGTGTTCCGACTGCAGATCGACGCCCCATTCCACTGGAAACTGAAACGACTGGCCCGACTTCTGCAAGATCTCTACGGCCTCGGTATACGAGAGCCGAATGAAGTTGTGGCTGATAATGTTATTGAGTGACTCCAGCAGCTTTGGCTCGATTCGCTCGTTGAAAAACGCCAGATCGTCGCCGCACTTTTCCATGACCTGGCGAATGATGTACTTCACAAACGATTCCGCCAGCGTCATGTTGTCGGCTAGTTCATAGAAGGGCATTTCTGGTTCAACCATCCAGAACTCAGCCAGGTGGCGAGTGGTGTTCGAATTCTCTGCTCTGAACGTTGGGCCGAAGGTGTAACAGTCGCCGACGCTGGTGGCGAAGATTTCGGCTTCGAGCTGGCCACTGACAGTCAGGCCGGCTGGCTTACCGAAGAAGTCTTGACTGTAATCGACGGCTCGCCCTGAAGCAGCCAGGCGAGCCAGATCGAGCGTCGTTACCTGAAAGATTTGCCCCGCCCCTTCGCAGTCACTGCCGGTGATGATGGGAGTGTGAACATACAAAAACCCCCGCTCCTGAAAGAACGAGTGGATGGCAAACGAGATTGCATTACGAACGCGGGCCATGGCGCCAAACGTGTTGGTCCGGGGGCGAAGATGGGCTTTCTCTCGCAAGAATTCGAAGCTGTGCCCCTTCTTCTGTAAGGGATAAGTGGCCGGGTCGGCTGTCCCCAACACATGCAGTTCCGAGGCAAGGAGTTCGATTCGCTGCCCTTTCCCCTGCGAGGCTTGCAGCTTCCCCTTGAAGCTAACGCTTGTACCGGTCGATAGCTCTTTGATGGACGTGGCGTAGCCGGGCAATTCCCCCGGAACGACGACCTGCAAGTTGGCCAGGCAGCTCCCATCGTTGAGTTCAATAAACGCAAAGTCTTGTTTGGATTCCCGTTTCGTGCGAACCCAACCACGGACTAGAACCAGCTCGTCGGGTTGCCCCAAACTGAGCAGGTGGGCCACCTTAGCAATTGGATAAAGTGAATCGGTCATAAGGAACATCCTTTTCCATTCGATCTTGAGGGCCGATCAGCCACCGGGATTTGAAGCGGACTGTGCTTTGCTGGCGGCGTGGCACAATTTCCATCGTAGGAAGGTCCCAGTCAACCAGAAAGCCCCGTTCCGCTTTCCGACGAGATACTCCACTTCGCTCGGCCGTAATTTCTGCTTCAGCATGCCGGCAAAAAACACGAAATTCCCTCTGGAACCCTTGGCTGCCATCCTAAATTGTTTCTGCTACAGTACGATTTGATTTTTCGCGCTCGCTGGCCCCGCCCGGTTGCAACGGGGCCAATATCAATCCTGTCTGTCACTTGTTGAACCCGAGGCCCTGGGATGCCCCCACAGCAAATTTATCCGCTTGAAACGCTTAACTTCGACGCCCCGCTGTTTGACCTGGAAGCCATCAGGGAAATCAATCCCCAGCGATTCGAGATGGAGCAACTGACGGGTATCCTGCATGTTGACACTGAAAACCACGGGATTGTTGGCTTCAAGGATGTCAGCCACGACGAATTCTGGGCACGGGGCCATATGCCCGGCTTCCCGTTAATGCCGGGCGTTATTTTGTGCGAATGTGCCGCTCAACTCGCGGGGTTCTATGCCCGTAAATATAAGTTGCTGGCTGGTGATTTCCTGGGCTTTGGCGGGATGAACGAAGTCCGCTTCCGTGCCCCCGTTGTTCCTGGTGACAAGCTGGTCATTATGGCCAAGCTTTCGCGATTGCGCGCGGGCCGCCGAGCCGAATTCGACTTTCAGGGCTACGTCGGCGAGCGAATGGTCTACAGTGGCCAAATGATTGGAGTTCCTATCAACAAACATGGGGCCGATCCAATCGGTGACTGATTCCGGATTGGGTTCAGGTAGCTTGGCTCAGGTCGTGAAAGCAGGCATTAAACAATCCCCGGCCGACGGCTACTTGAGCGAGCCCGTCAGTGAATGGGCTGGAGCAGGGGCGTTACCCGTTCTTGCCTCTTGCCACTCGCTGACACCTTAGAACTACGCTCGCGTCGATTTTCTCCTACTCACAATTGTTGTCGTTATTCTGTCCATGCTTAACTTTGCCTCCATGACCGATTCCTCTGCAACATCTCCGATCAACGACCTCTGGCCATACTTCCGGCCGGTATTCGAAGTGACACAGTCGATCGATTGGACACAGGTTTTTGGTAACAGCAATCCGGTCGAGCTCGATATCGGCTGTGGTCGAGGGATGTTCCTGTTTAACGCCAGCGGCAACCATCCGCAGATCAATTATGCGGGGATGGAACTCGACTTTAAGGAGGGGCGCAGAGCCGCGCGGCGTCTCTTTAAGCAACAACGTCCCAATGCCATCGTTTACGGCGGCGATGCCCGCGACCTCTTGGGAAAGCACATTGTCCCCCATTCGGTCGCAGCTGCGCACGTTTACTTTCCCGATCCCTGGTGGAAGCGGTCTCATAAACGACGTCGGTTATTCACCGATCAATTCGCTGCGATGCTGGCACGCGTTGTCATGCCAGGTGGCCTGGTTCATTCGTGGACCGATGTTGGCGACTACTTTGAAGTGATCGCGGCCCTGATGGATCAACACGAGTTATTCGAGACACTCGAACGCCCCCAAGAACGCGAAGCAGCCCACGACCTCGACTATCAAACCAGCTTTGAACGCCGCAAACGACAAGAAGGCTGCACTATCCATCGCGGCTTGTGGCGGCGGAAGCCTCTTACCTAACGCTCCCCCCTTCAACGTTTGTTGCGGCCTAACCCGATGACGAATAGTGATTGATCACTTCCGTTGGCCGTCTGGTGGTGTTAAGTAAAGCCAGACTTCGTCGCCAACTGCGACTTGCAGCGATCTCGTGAACCCGTTCGTGGGATCAAACTCGACAATCAGCGAACTGGTGGCGCGATCCCAAGTGACGCCCGTCACTCTGCCCACTTGCTCTGCTCCTCGATAAACCGGATCACCGAGAATCACCTGCGGCCGAGTTTTACCCAACCCCCCGTGCCGCCCAATATGTCCCGGTGTGTCCCCCTGATACTTGGCGTCGTAGGACTCGATAACATCAAAAACAAACTTCGTCCCTGCCGGGGCTGGCTGGTAAACTGCTGCCACTGGTGTTGCTTCACCATCAGCCGCCCGCATGTCTGCAGCGGCCCACCATGTATTCCATGTCAGCACCATTACCGCCGTTCCAATACCTAACCAAACCCCGTAGACCATTCGTGGGGTCGAAGCTCGACTGATCATGTTTCTCTCCTGGGCAATAGATTGCTGAACGGGTTGTGGGATTATCACCACAAAACAGACGATCAGGCCTCAAAACTCTGATGCGATCAGTTGTTTAAGTCTGAAATTTGTGGCAGCTTATACAGTCTGACATCGACGAGCCATACCTGCGGTCGATCTAACCATCAATAACGGAGTTAACACGATGGCTGTTGAGCATTGCCCAGTTCGCTGGCAACCTGAGGTTTCAGCGACTTCCCAAACGGGCCTCGGACGCGTCGCATTGGCAGGGCTACTTGTTGCCATACTTAACTTGGCAATGTCTCAACCGGCGGCTGCGGCCACTCAATTCAGCTATCGCTGGCACGTCGGCCAGGAACTTCGATATCGCTTAACCAGCAAGACGGAGATTTCCAGCGACGCCGGGACGCAAATCGTTACGTACAAGCTTCGTCAGGATGTTGATGTTACGCTACAGGTGAAGGACGTTGATCAGCACGGTGTCGCTACAATCGACCATTTGATCGAACGAATTCGCCTCAAGGTCGAACTGCCATTCCCCGCTTCCAAAACAATCGACTACGACTCAAAGCAAGCAGCCAATCAGCAGCCCGGCTCTCGGTCGCAGTTTCCGCTACTCGATGCGCTGGCGGGCGAAATCGTCACGATGACGGTCGACCCCCAGGGCCATTGCAGCGAAATCAAGCTACCCGCCGCTGCTCAAAAGACCCTGGCCCAGGACAAAATCCCGCTTTCTATGTCCCCTGATGACTTCCTGCAGAATTTGTTGCAGCTATTGGTTCCACTTTCCCAGAAACCTGTTTCAGTTGGTGGAACATGGAACTCAACACGCACCAGCAAAATACCGCTGGGATCGCTTGAGGTTCGGCAACAGTTGCAATACCGGGGCCAGACAGCCGATCAACTGGAACAAATCGATGTCACCTCACAGTTGCAGCTCGACTTCAACAAAGAGACTCAGCTCGAGCTGATACCCGACTCACAAGAAGGGTCGGGTAAAATTCTGTTCGACTCGGTCGCGGGTCGGCTTATCCAGTCTGACCTCCATTTCTCGTTCACGGTCGGATCGGGGACCGGGGCTAAGCAGCAGCTTCAAAAAATCATTGGCGACACTCGCGTGCAATCTCTCCCGTTTCCGCAAAGTCGATAATCTCGGAGTTAGTGTTATCAGTGACATACTCCTCTTCGATCCCGCTTTGCCGGTAAAATCGAATCAATTGGCAGAATGGCTATCAGCCGAGCGGGAGCCCCGTCGCAGACCGGCTGGTCAACAACCGGCAATTCCTGCTGGACCGGGAGGCCCCTTCCAGCCGATCGAAGGGTATCGCTATTTTCTGATGGCGAGGGACGGTGACACGTTCCGCGAAGACGA
>JAIXVG010000296.1 GCA_027483145.1 Planctomyces sp. | reverse complement strand
CAATAAGGAGTAAAAGATGACCGCGAAGCCAGCAGAAAAGCCGATGTCGAAGACCGAGATTTTTGCCGCAGTTGCCGAAGCAACTGGCCTTGCCAAGAAGGACGTGACAGCCGTCTTCACGGCGATTACCGACCTGATTGGCAAGAACGTTGGCAAGAAGGGGCCTGGCGTTTTCAATTTCCCCGGCTTGATGAAGATTCAGGTTGTGCGTAAGCCAGCGACCAAGGCGACAACACGTCCTAATCCTTTTGCCCCTGGCGAAATGATGAAAGTGGCAGCGAAGCCAGCCCGCAACGTGATCAAGATTCGTCCTTTGAAGATGCTCAAGGATATGGCGTAGACATGCATAGTGGTGCGGCATCCGATTGGCATTTTGTTCGAATCGGATGACGCCCCAGCCCAGGATTGGTCGTAAAGAAACCAGTCTTCGCGGGACCCCAAAACCCGGTGGTGGTTTCAACTTGGATTGCATGATGCAACGCCAAGTAGACCGCTGGCCGGGTTTTTCGTTTTTGAATGGAGGCTGTAGACTGGAGGCTGGAGTATGATCGGCTTTGCTGGGCGGATGGCGCGGCATCATGTTGCTGCGCAACCCGACCAGTCGGGCGACTGGTCGGGCCACCCGGGTGGGGGTGCAAGCAGGTGTGAGGGATTAGGGATTTGGCTTTAAGAACCCGACGATTGGCATCGTCGGCTCGGTGGGCCGCTGTGGGTTAGGCGGGCTGTTGTGTGCTCGGCGGGGTGCGGTTGGAATGTGCTAACGGTGGCGTTGTCGGCAAGACGACCTGTTTGGTGAGGCGGGATCATGAAGGGTTGTTGCGGGTTGATGATGGCCTTGTGCTTTGCCGCAATGGCTGGCATTGCAGAAAGCAGCGCGGGGGACGTCACGCTGGGGGAGCGGACACTGCGGATTGCAGAAGGGTACACCGTTGAGGTGGCGGCTGGTCAGCCGCTGGTTGAACGGCCGATTGCCGTTTCGACCGATGACAAAGGACGGCTGTATGTGACCGACTCGGCTGGGATGTCGGGGAACGCGATCGAGCAGCAGGCTGCCAAGCCGCACCGACTGAGGCGGCTGGAAGATACCAATGGGGATGGTGTGTACGATAAGTCGGTCGTCTTCGCAGAAGGCCTCATGTTTCCAGAAGGATGTTTGTGGCATCAAGGATCGGTCTATGTGGCGGCGCCGCCAGAGATATGGAAGTTCACCGACGAGAACGATGACGGGGTGAGTGACAAGCGTGAAGTGTGGTTTGATGGAAAGACCTTAACGGGCTGTGCGAATGATTTGCATGGTCCCTATCTGGGGCTCGAGGGCCAGCTTTACTGGTGTAAGGGGGCCTTTGCCGAACAACAGCGGGTATTGCCGTCGGGAGAGAGGATCCAATCGCGGGCAGGGCATATCTTGCGCAAAGGTGTGAATGGTGGGCCGATCGAGTCGGTGATGACAGGGGGGATGGATAACCCGGTTAACGTCGCTTTTTTGTCGACAGGGGAGCGGATTTTGAGCTGCACGTTTTTGCAGCATCCGGAAGCGGGAAGACGTGATGGACTATTGCATGCGATTTATGGCGGGGTTTATGGCAAAGAGCATGACGCGATTCTGGAGCATCCTCGAACCGGTTCGGTAATGCCGGTGCTGTTGCATCAAGGGGCGGCTGCTCCGTGCGGGCTGATTGCCGGCTCGCCAAGTTTACTGGGTGGTGGGCAGCGGGATGTACTGTTTGCCTGCTACTTCAATTTGCATCATGTGGGCCGACACGTACTGAGTGCCAATGGGGCGACGTATGCCAGCACTAATGAAGAGTTCCTGTCCTGTGAGCATTCCGACTTTCATCCGACCGATGTCTTTGAAGATGGGGATGGAAGCCTGCTGATTGTCGATACGGGTGGCTGGTACAAGGTCTGTTGTCCTACTTCGCAAATTGCCAAGCCCGATGTGTTGGGAGCGATTTATCGGGTAAAGAAAGTGGGCCAGCCGGTCGTGACTGATCCCTTTGGAAAAGGGATTGCCTGGGATAAGCAGACGGCTGAGCAACTGGTAGCGCTGCTGGCTGACCGTCGGCCACGAGTGCAGCGGCAGGCGATCGAACGCTTGCGAATGAAGGGGTATTTGGCAGCGGCGGCTGTGGCAGCGGGATATCGGTCGGCGACCAGTAGCGAGGTGAAGCAACGGCTATTGTGGACGCTCGCAGGAATGGATGATTCGAATGGCAAAGTGACTCAAGGTCAATCTGCTTATCACTCGAAACGGGTTGAGCTGTTGAGGATGGCATGCACCGATGCCGACCCGGACGTGCGGCATACGGCTGCCTCGATTGCGGCTGTTCGCTACGATGTGGGGGTGATACCGCAACTGACGCCGCTGCTAGAAGACGAGTCGATGTTGGTCCGCCGGGCTGCGGCCGAAGCCTTGGGGCGGACGCGTGACCCACTGGTTGTTCCCTCGATCCTGAAGGCGCTGGCGGCATTACCCAGTGGGCCATGCGATGCTTCAGGGGCTCCGGGTGATGCGGGACTTCGAGTAATCGAGCATTCGCTGTTGTATGCGTTACTTGAGTTGCAGGAGACAGAGCCGCTGGAGAAGTTGCTCGATTCTCCGGAGGTCGCGCTACGGCGCGGGGCGATGGTGGTGCTCGATCAAATGCTGCGTAGTCAGGTCTCAGAGAAAGTGGCCTCACAGCAGGCGATTTTGGAGAAGTTGTCCAATGCCGTTGTGGCTGCGCTGGGAAGTGAGCATGAAGCAATCAAGAACACGGCCGGCTGGATTGTGCAAGGAAGGCCGGAGTGGAGCGAGCAGCTGCTACAGCATTACACAGAGGTCATCGAGCGCATCGGAACGGGCGATGGCGTCAATGAGCGCACAGCTGCAGAGTTAGGGCAGTTAGCGCGCTCTGTGGAAATCCAGCAGCTGTTGGCTGGTGGACTAAGTGACGGACGGGTCGCGGTTGTTCAACTGGCGCTGGAAGCGATCAAGCGAGCGAGGCTGCCAGCGACACCCGACGCATGGCTGGATGGACTGGCCACGCAAATGATGCGATACGATTCCAGCCAATTGATGCAGGCGCTCGATACGCTGCGACAATTGCCGCTATCGTCCGAGCAATCAGAGCGGATCAGGCCGACGCTCATCGCGTTGGCTGAGCAGCGAACAGAGGAGCGAAACATCGTTCTGACAGCACTGCAATTGCAAGGGGGGGGTGAACCCTTATCTCCAATTGGGTGGAACGTCGTGCGGCAGGCGTTACCGGAAGGGGAGCCTTATGCCGATCGAAATCTGGCAGCGCAGATTGTGGCAGCACGGCCATTGACAGCTGAGCAAGTGAACGAACTATTGACCACGATCCCGCAACTGGGTCCGTTAGAACTGCCGCGCGTGCTAGCGGCGTTTCGGCATGTACCCGATCGTGAGCATGGGCTGCTGGTGTTGGAAGCGTTGAGCGAGGCACCGGGCTTAAGCGGCATTCGGCCCGACCAGGCGAAGCAGTTCTTGTCGTTCTATCCAGATCAATTGGGGGATGAGGGGAATAAGTTGATGGCGCTGGTGAACCCGTCACAGGCCGAACAGGCGCGGGAGCTGGAGCATTGGTTGACGAGTTTGCCGGAAGGTGATCGAAACCGAGGTCAACAGATTTTTCTAGGGAGTAAGGTGGCGTGCGTCAGTTGTCATCAACTGGGCTATCAAGGGGGGAAGCTGGGTCCAGACCTGAGCGAGATTGGCAAGATACGTAACCGTCGCGACTTGATGGAAGCGGTGACGTTTCCGAACTCCAGCATCGTGCGGGGCTACGAATCGGTGATTGTGGAGCTGGATGATGGGCGAGTGGTCACAGGGATCATCGTGCAGGAAGACAAGAACGAGATCACGCTGGCGATTGATGCGAAGACCACGCAGAGGGTAGCGCGAGCATCAATTGAAGCGATGACCCCGTCGAAGGTCTCTCCCATGCCGCAAGGGATTGGGAAGGCGCTGACGCCGCAGGAATTGGCTGACTTGATGGTGTTTTTGGAGAGTTTGAAGAGTCGGTGGTAGAGGGAAGAAAGGTTGGGGGTGGTGGTCGTTGGCTTTCGACAAGCATTGCGGGTCAGGCTCATCGATGTTCAGACCGGACCGCTGTGGCTTGATGTGGCCTGCAAGACTAACTGGTATCGCAACTCCACTCTGTCTTGACCAATGAGGGGTTTCACGGTCGCTCGAATCGAATTGGGTATGGCAGCAGTTCCAGCAGACTCCTCTGATCTAGTATGATGTCGGCAGGTCATTTCTCTGCTCATGTGTGCTCATCAAGTTCGGCATCGTCCGACGGTTCGGAACCATTCTCGAAGTTCGTTCCTGCCCGTTAAAGTGGCCCTCTTCTGTCTCTCTCGCAAGTACAGGATACACCCTCTCATGCCAGAACCAATCACTTCAGCCGCGACTTCAAGCCGGCGCGAATTTTTGTTCCTTGCGGCAGCGGCGTCTACTGCCACCGCTATTGCCCCAACGATCATCCCTGCTAGTGCTCTGGGCAGGGAGCCGGGGCGGGCCGCCGCGAGCGAACGAATCAACCTGGGTGTGATTGGAGTTGGTTCCCGCTGCAAATACGTTTTGGGTGGCATCCTTCCGATGGGGGATGTTCAGTGTGTTGCGATTGCAGATGTTCAGGCCTCTCGTCGTACTGTCGCCAAAGAGCTTGTCGATCAGCACTACGGCACAAAAGATACTGCCGTCTATCGCGACTTCCGCCAGCTTCTTGATCGCAAAGACATCGATGCAGTGCTGATTGCTACCGGTGATCGCTGGCATGGCCCGGCATCAATCATGGCCGCAGAAGCCGGTAAAGATGTTTACAGCGAAAAGCCCTGCGGTATCACCATCGATGTTTGCAAGGCTTTAGCAGATACCATTCAGCGGACTGGCCGAGTGTTTCAAGCAGGGACTCAGCGCCGCAGCGTTCCAAATTTTATTGAAGCAGTGAAGCTGGCCCAGAGTGGGCGCCTGGGGAAGATTCACGCGTTGCATGCCTCCGTGTATGTCCCCACGCTTGGAAACGACTGGCTTCCTGCCGAGCCTACGCCTCATCAAGATGTTGTCGATTGGAATTTGTGGCTGGGCCCCGCGCCGTGGCGGCCTTTTAATCAACAGTATGTCGACGGGAAATGGCGTGGCCAGTTCGACTTTGATTCTGGTGCGCGCCTGCTTGATTGGGGGGCGCATACTGTTGATCTTTGCCAGTGGGCCATTCAGGCCGACGACACTGCCCCGGTGGAGTACGTTCCTGGCGAGTCCAACGTGACCTGCACCTACGAAAATGGAACGAAGCTGATCCTCGACTTCCTGCAAACCCCGTTTGGCGATCGCAGTCCTCACTACAACACGAAGCTGGGAACTTGCCCGGTCCGGTTTGTTGGCTCGGAAGGATCGATTGAGACTGGTGATAATGGCGGCCTCGATGTGAGTTCGGAAACACTTCTAGGCGGCGTTCCCGACACCGCGAAGTTAGCCAAGGGCCTTGATGCCGCGACACACGCTCGCAACTTTTTCGATTGCGTCCGCAGTCGCGAAAAGCCTGTGGCCAATGCGGAAGTTATGCGCCGGTCGCACACGGTTTGCCATGCTGCCGCGATCGCCTGGATGCTGGGCCGCAAGCTAACCTTTGACCCTGTCCTAGAAGTCTTCACCGATGGGGCTGCTGGCTTTGACGCAGAAGCCAATCGCCTTCGGTCCCGCCCCGCCCGCGACCCGTTTGCCGAGGTGTAAATCGCTGTAAGGTTTCGGCTGGCCGTCGGGTTTGCATTTTCGAACTTTTTGAAACGCTTGTCGCCCCCCATCTCTGAGGGTCGAAGCGGCTCTTGGGTTGCTAAGCGTGATCGAGGTCTTCAAACAGCGATAGCTGGCGGTCGGCTTGGGGAGGGGGTGAGGGGAGGGGGAGGTTCAGTAGTTGGGCGAAGCGGCGGAGGGTGGTAGGGGCGTGACCGGCGTAGTCGTTGTTGAAGAGAACCCAGACTTCGGTGCATGCAGAGAGGTTTGCGCTGTGAAGTCTTGTGGCCCAGCATTCGAGGTCGGCTGTTGGATCGCGGAGTTCGTGGCTTTCGCTGTCGTAGCGGCCATGCTTGCCAACGAGCCGAAGGTAGACGATTGAACTGGTAACGGGAACGATGGCTAATTGGGGATGATCTTCATGATCGATCCCGACCCAGGTGGCGCGGTAGTGGCTGAGGAGTTCGCTGGTTTCTGGCCTGAGCCATGTTGCCGAGCGGAACTCGACGGCCAATTGACAGTCAGATGGTGTTGCGGCCAGCAGGAGTTCCAAGGCAGATCGCTGGGCGTAGTGGAATGTGGGGGGCAACTGTAACAGTAACGGTCCTCTTTTCGGGCCAAGCTCAGCGGTTGCTTCAATGAAGTAGCGATAGGCCGAGAGGCTTTGCTCGAGCGGCTGATCGTGAGTGATGTGCCGCCCGACTTTGATGCTGAAGCGAAAATCATCGGGGACCGCTTTGGCCCAACTGGCAAATCGGTCT
>JAIXVG010000221.1 GCA_027483145.1 Planctomyces sp. | reverse complement strand
ACCACCCCGACGATGTTCTTGCCGATATCGTGGACGTCTCCCTTCACTGTGGCCAGCAGCACTTTGCCACGTGATGTCGACCCTTCTGCCCCCTCTTTCTCTGCTTCCATGAATGGCTGCAAGTATGCGACCGCCTTCTTCATCACACGGGCACTCTTGACCACCTGCGGCAGGAACATCTTCCCCTGACCAAACAAGCTCCCCACCACATTCATCCCGTCCATCAGTGGACCTTGAATGACATTCAGCGGGCGGCCGTACTTCTGCCTCGCTTCTTCTGCATCTTCATCAATGTAGTCGGTCAATCCCTTTAGCAGGGCGTGCTGCAATCGCTCTTCAATCGTCCCCGATCGCCACTCATCAACCCCTTCAGTCGACTTCTTTCCGCCAGTCGACTGGGCCTGAGCCGAGAATGTAATCAGCCGCTCTGTCGCATCAGGCCGGCGATTCAAAAGCACATCTTCAATGTAAACCAGCAGTTCCTTGTCGATTTCTTCGTAAACTTCAAGCTGGCCAGCATTCACAATCCCCATGTCGAGCCCAGCCTGAATGGCGTGGTACAGGAAGGCCGCATTCATCGCTTCTCGAACAATATCGTTCCCACGGAACGAGAAGGAGATATTGCTCACCCCACCCGAAGTCTTGGCACCCGGACAAGTCGCCTTAATCCGTCGGACCGCCTCAATGAACTCAACCGCATAGTTCGCATGCTCTTCGAGTCCCGTTCCCACCGTCAAAATGTTGGGATCGAAAATGATATCTTCAGGAGGAAAGCCGACCTGCTCGGTCAGAATCTTGAAAGCCCGCTGGCAAATCGCCACCTTCCGGTCGGCGTCGGTTGCTTGACCTTCTTCATCGAAGGCCATCACCACCACTGCGGCCCCGTACCGGCGAACGATCTTCGCCTGTCGAATAAAGGTCTCTTCCCCTTCTTTCATACTGATCGAGTTGACAACACCCTTACCGTCGAGGCATTTCAGTCCCGCTTCAATCACCGAAAACTTCGAGCTATCGACCATGATCGGCACTTTGTGGATCTCAGGCTCGCTTGCCACCATATTCAAAAAGCGAGTCATCACTGCTTCACTATCAAGCAGTCCTTCATCCATGTTGATGTCGATCATATTGGCCCCACCCTCCACCTGCTGGCGGGCAATCGACAAGGCCTCGTCGAAGTTCTCCTCTTTAATCAACCGGGCAAACTTGCGTGAACCAGTCACGTTGGTCCGCTCACCAATCATCATAAAGCTCGCTTCCGGACGCAGTTCATACCGCTCCAGACCGCTGTAGTTCGAATAGCCGTTACCAGTCGGAACCTTGCGTGGCTTCACACCCTCGACGGCTGCGCAGATCTCCTTAATGAACGTCGGATCTGTTCCGCAGCACCCCCCCACGATGTTCACCCAGCCGTTGGAAGCAAACTCGCGAATGTTCCTCGCCACATCCGACGGCGATGCATCAAATCCCCCCATACCATCCGGCATCCCGGCATTCGGATAGCAACTGATGTAGCGCGTCGCCAGGCTCGAAAGGGACTCAACATACGGCCGCATCTGGGCTGGCCCCAACGCGCAATTCAGCCCAATACTCAGCATCGGGAAGTGAGACAAGCTGGTCCAGAATGCTTCCACCGACTGCTGTGTCAGCGTACGCCCACCCTGGAAAATGGTTCCTGACACCATTACCGGAATCCGGCGGCCGATCTTTTCAAAATACTGATCGATCGCAAACACACACGCCTTCATGTTCAGTGTGTCAAACGAAGTCTCCGGCAGCAGTAGGTCAACACCACCATCCACCAAACCACGAATCTGCTCGGTGTACGAAGCCACCATTTGATCGAACGTCACATCGCGATGACCGGCATCATCCGCGTTCTGGGACATCGACAGCATCACCTTCGTCGGCCCGATACTCCCCGCGACGAATCGTGGCTTCATTGGGTTTGACTTGGTGAACTTGTCCGCCACTTCGCGGGCCAATCGGGCCGCAGTGACGTTAATCTCGTAAGTCTGCTCTGCCAGACCAAACTCTTCCATCGACACAATATTCGCGTTGAACGAATTCGTCTCGATGATGTCCGACCCTGCAGCCAGGTACTGCGTATGAATATCCTGAATCATCGCAGGCTGCGTCAGAACCAGCACATCGCTGGCGTTCTTCAAGTCGATGTGATGCTTCTTGAACCGCTCCCCCCGATAGACTTCTTCCGTCGGGCTGAACCGCTGGATCATGGTCCCCATGGCGCCATCAAGCACCAGAATGCGTTCGCTCAACAGTTGCTCAAATCGACTCGCAGCGTTTTCTGTCATGTCCAAATCTGTCTAGAACGTGTTCCAAAATTCCCGTCGAGCCGACCACGCGAGTGGTCGGGTTCTATTCACATCAAGATAAAGTCGGCACCTCAAAAAGCAGCCTTTGAAGACTACGGCACTTCCAAAGTCAAACTTTGTGTGCAAGGTCAAACTTTTGTGTGCCAGTGGTTTCGCCAGTCCGATGCGAACTGATTCTCGATATCGGTTGCGCTGGTAGAACCAAAAGCACCAAGCCCTGATTCTCGAGCCCGACGAACCGCTACGATTTAGCCAACCGTTTCTGCAGGTGCCATTCCCAAAGCATCCAGAATTCGATGCCCTGCATCCGACTTGTTCAACACATACAGGTGGATTCCCGGCACGCCATGGTCAATCAGGTCGCGACACTGATTGACGGCAAACTCGAGACCAATTTCCAGTTGAGCCGCCTTGTCATCCTGAACCGCTTCCAGCTGGCTGGCCAGTTCGACCGGGATCTCAGCCCCACACATTCCGGCAATTCGCTTGATTCGCGAGAACTCGGTAATCGGCATCACTCCAGGGACAATCGGCACGTTAACCCCTAGGCTCAAGGCCTCTTCCCAGTACCGGTAGAAGTGGTCGTTCACATAGAACAGTTGGGTGAACACCGCATCACCGCCATTGTCGACCTTTCGCTTCAAATTCTCCATGTCGATCTTCCTGCTCACCGCTTGCGGATGAGTCTCCGGGTACCCTGCTACCCCAATTCCCATCTGCGGGAAATGTTCGTTGATCAGAGCAACCAAATCGCTTGCATAGCTCAGACCACCAGCCGCCGTCACGAAGTCCGTCTGACCCGCAGGTGGATCCCCCCGCAGGGCCATAATGTTGTGAACACCACGGGCATCAGCTTGCTGCAACCACTCCAGCAGCTCATCTCGTGAATGGCCAACACAGGTAAAGTGAGCCGTCGCGGTTAAGCCTAGCTCGTCCTGAATTTCTGAGCACCAGTCGATCGTCTTCCCGCGGGTCGACCCACCGGCCCCATAAGTGCACGAAACAAAGGCCGGTTTGTATACAGAAAGCTCTCGCAGGGTCTGCCGCAGACCCTCCTCAGCTTCAGGCGATTTCGGTGGAAAAATCTCGATCGACAGACCAAATTGCCCTGCCCCATACAGCTCAGAAAGATGCATTGGCTGTTATCCCTAAAGTGTTTTGATAAAATGCTTTACGAGTATCAAGTTGGGGCCGCCCACTTGCCGCCATCCGTCTCATTGCGTGCAGGCTCGTACTTGGGCTGACACCCGACGACGCGAGATCGCTGCACAACCCGGCCGTAATCAGTCCTTTGGGCTGCAAACCCTACGCCAGTCGAGCAACCTTGCTTCGTATCTTAGTCAGCAGCATCCGGCGTTGTCAGCCTGCAGTTTTGCCTCTCGCCGAAAGGTTTTAAGAGAAATTCCGACATCGGCGGGTTTCGCGGTCTGAGGTCAATAGACATCAAAACCTCAAGGACACCATACCTGATACTCCGTTCGCGTTCTCCCCTGCGAGGTTTGCGAAACCATGTCATTCAGGACGATCGAAGGTTACTGATGCTAGAGCGGCAGCCAGACCGAATGTTCCCGTT
>JAIXVG010000583.1 GCA_027483145.1 Planctomyces sp. | reverse complement strand
GGGGAAGGGGTGCCTTTGTTGCGCGACTACGTGTTGCAAGGGGGGCCGTTGATGATTTTTGCCGGCGGCGAGTTTGATCCTCGCAACTGGAATCAAGGAGCGTGGCTGGATGGAGCTGGGATTTTGCCTTGCCCGCTGGGTAGCGAAGAAGTGGGCCAGTTACCAGAAGATGGTGCTGACAAATTGCGGCCATTTGGTCTCGATTTTCGGAGTATGCAGCACGACTATTTTCTGGTTGAAAATGAAGACAAGCAGCAGTTGCAAAGTTTATACGAGACAGTGATTTTCTTTAAGGCGGTGCGAGCACAGGTTGATGATCTCGACCCAAAGGGATTGGCCAATGCAACCTGGCCTCAAGGCAAACTGCGGTGGTGGGAATGGTCGCGAAGTCTGGCAGACAGGCCGGCAGTCGATGCGAAAGCAGGAGAACCTGAGCAACCACGAATGCCGCTTGTATTGGCGCGATTTGGACTGGACGACTTACCTTATCTGATAGAACGACCACTGGGTGCAGGGCGAGTGCTGTTATTCACCAGTGGGATCAGCTCGAACTGGAACTTGCTACGGAGTTCGCCAGGGATTGCGATGCTCCATCGCATCTGTGGAAAGCTGCTGGAAGAGACATACGATCAGCGGAACTTTGCGGCGGGGGATGCGATTCGGTTTCCAATTGAAAAGCCACGCGGAACCAGCCTGACGCTGGTTGGTCCAACGGGAGAACGCTCGCCCGTTAATGTGGAAGCGATCGCAGAGGGGGCGTTTGGGATCGATTTGCGGCAGCCCGGAGCGGCAGGCCTGTATCAAGTGGTGAAGGAGGCTGCAACTGGAGCAGCTGCGGAACCAGCGAATCGCGATTCGGCAAGTGCTGGTGGATCGCCAGTGCTGACATTCGCGCTACAGGGCGAGGCTGGTGAATCGAACTTGCAGCAGGTCCCGGTTTCAAAAGTGGCGTCGGCTGTTAGTGGATTGCCGGTTGCAGTTCTATCGGTAGATGAAGAGATTCGACTGACCGGGGGAGGAAAGCAGGGTGCCCGATTGTGGCAGGGAGTTCTGGCCACCATGCTGGGTGTGTTGTTGTGTGAAGGGCTAGTGCTGGCACAAGGTTCGTTTCGCGCGGGAGGTGCGGGATGAACCTGGGACAACTGTTTGCGTGGCTGTTTGGCTATCAGGCCAGCGATCAGGTGACAAACTGGTCGCTCAATCTGGCGGCTCCGTGGGTTCAAGGCCGGCTGTGGTTGCCACTGGCGCTGTGTATCGCCCTGGCCGCTTTCACGTGGTGGATTTATCGGTATCGCCAACGAATTACTCAGCTCTGGCTACGTGTTAGTCTGGCAACGCTGCGCAGCCTGATTTTATGCTTGTTGATGCTGTTATTGGCAGAACCCGTACTGGAACTGGAGTTATCGCGCACTCTGAAGCCGCTAATGTGGGTGTTGTTGGATGGGTCGGCCAGTATGACGATGACCGATGGGGTCTCGGCGGACCAATCATCGGCAGCGACTGGAGCAGGTGAGCGTTCGACAGGTGGAGCTTCGCGCGAGCAACTGGTCCGAGACTGGTTGACTCGAGCGGAACCAAACCCGATCAAGCTGTTAGAAGAGCGATATCGGGTTGCAGTATTTGCGATGCGCGGGGAAGGGGTCGCTGAACCGATCTGGGCAGCCGACGAAGAGAAGCCGTTCGACCTGGCTGAATGGACAACTGCTTCTGCCAAGTGGAAACCAGACAGCCCGGTGACCGCTTTGGGGCGAACCTATGAAGACCTGGCCCGCAGATCGGCTGGAGAACGACTGGCGGGGATTATCACCATCAGCGATTTTGACCAGAATGCTGGACCCCCTGCTGTGGCCGCAGCAGAACGGCTGAAGGCTCCGGTGTTTGCGATTGGCGTGGGGCCGCAATCAGCCCCTGATTTAAGCGTTGATCTATTAGCCCCTCCTACGATGAAGCAAGGGGAGTCTTCGACCGTTACCGTTACTTTGCGGCAGCGAGAGCTGGAAGGTGCTTTGGCTAAATTGACGGTCACGGCCCAGTGGACAGATCGGGTGGCCTCGGCAGATCGAGTGGCTGCGAGTGAACTGCCTGCGGTCAAAGTTTATGCCCAGTCGGTGGCGATGGCGAGCACAACTCAAACCGTTGAAGTTCCGTTTATTCCAGATCGATCTGGTCAAGTCGTTTTCACTGCCTCGGTTGAGCCAGCGGCAGGTGAATCGGTCACGCTGAATAACTCAGCGGACCGCGAAGTGAAGGTCATTGACGACTTTTTGCGGCTGGTCTATGTCGAATACGAGCCAACATGGGAATGGCGATTCATCAAGGAAGTGTTTCACCGGGATCCTCTGGTGGGGATGCGGGGCTTTCGAACATTTTTGCGGTCGGCTGATCCGGTTGTGCGAGACACAAACTCGCTCTTCTTGCCAAGCCTGACACCGCCACGGAGCGAATTCTTCAAGAGTGATGTCATTTTCTTAGGGGACATGCCCGCGAGTGCCATTACCTCCCGCTTTTGCGAGTTGACCAAAGAGTTTGTTGGGCAGTTTGGAGGGGGCCTGGTTGTATTGGCGGGACCCCGGTTTGGACCAGGCGAATTGATGGATACGCCGTTGGCTGACATGTTGCCCATTACGATCGACAGTCCGGTGTCGCGGCGCGATGGAGAGTTCAAGCCAAAGCTGTCGCCGCTGGCTGGCCAGTTTGATTTTATGCGGTTGGGAAATGCTCAAGAAGATAGCCAGACGGCATGGGGGAACCTGGGATCGCTAGCGTGGTATCAGCCGGTGAGCAGGGTCGAATCCCGAACCACGACTATTTTGGCGCAGCACCCGACAGACCTGTGCAGCGATGGAAAAACACCCCAGCCCCTGATTGCCATTCGGAAGTATGGGCGGGGGGAAGTGGTGTACGTGGCTTTCAACGAAATGTGGCGACTTCGGCGACTCAAAGGGGAAGAGTACTACCGCCAGTTTTGGGGACAGCTTATTCACCGTCTGGGGCTGAGCCATGCAATTGGAGCCAGCAAGCGGTTTGTGGTGCGGACCGATCAGCAGCAATACCGATCGGACGATGATCCGCTGGTGACAGTGGAGGCCTTCACGAGCGATTATCTGCCGCTGGATGCGGACGCTCAGGCGATTCGTGAGATTGAAGCAGAGCTAATCAAGAATGACTTCGGAAGTAGGGGCGATAGTACCCCGATTAAGCTGTTGCAATTGAAGCCGGGTTTGTACGAGACGAGGTTAGGACAGTTGACAGGTGGGACCTATCGGCTATCGGTCCTCGACCCGATCGCGAAGCAACGCGAAGAGATTAGTTTCGTGGTGTCGGATGTCTCGGCTGAAATGCGGACGGCAGTTCGCAATGTGGCCCTGGAGCGAAGTCTGGCCGCCGCAACGAATGGACTGGCTACGCCACTGGAAACGGCTGACTCGCTACTCCAGGGTTTATCGCCCAAGCCGGTAACTGAGTCGCGACGGGTGATGATTCCGCTATGGAGCACATGGTTGGCGTTTGGGTTGGTGATTGCAGGACTGCTCGTCGAATGGGCCTGGCGAAAGAAGGTTCATTTGCCATGAGCGAGGGACAGACCATACCAGCGAACATCCAAGAAGATCCGACCACTACCGCGCGCGGCGGGATGCAGCACTTGCGTCAGACGCTATTGCTGCTCAAACGGCGCAAAGGGGGCCTACGGCTAGCAGAGGCGCTGCTATTGGTGCTGCTGGGAGTGGTAGGGCTTTTATGGGGTGTGTTCGTCGTTGATTGGACGCTTGACCTGTCTCGTTGGCCACGACTTGTGGTGATGCTGACTGCAGTGGCAGTGGGGCTGGGCTGGTTAGTGGTGCGCATCGGCCCGATGCTGATCAAACGGGAAAGTCTTGCAGAGCTGGCGATTGAGCTGGAGCAAGTTCATGAGATCGATAGTGATCTGATTGCAGCCCTTCATTTTGAGAAGTCGACCGTCCCAGGTGCGTCGGCCAAGTTGACGAATGCAGTGATCGAGTATGTGGAAGACTTCAGTCAGGGGATCGATCCTCTCCAGACGGCGCGCTGGAGCAAGTTAGCGGTTCCCCTGGCAATAGTGCTTGCGCTGGTCGCCTCGTCCGTGGCTGCGGCCTGGATTTATGTTGATGTATGGCAGGCCTTTTCGCAGCGGTTATTGTTACAAAGTGCACGATATCCAACCCGCACCAGGCTGGTCGCGCTGTATGTGAATGGCCAGCAATACGATTTGAAAGCGCAAAGTCCGTGGGAAGTTCGTTGCCCGGCTGAAGACCCGATTGTGCTGGAAGCGACCACCAGTGGAGAGCAGCCAGCGGTGGCAAACTGGTTTGTCGCAACACTGGGAGGGGGTTCCATAACCTCCACGCCGCTGACTTCGCTGGCTGGTACTTCGGTGGGAGATGAATTGCCGGGAACGGGTTCTGGTAGTACTGGCAAAGCCAATGAGGTGTTGTGGCGTGGCGAGATCTCGCAATTGGCTGCTTCGGCAGAGGCGTATGTCCGGTTAGGGGACTTTGTTTCGGATTCGTTCCGTCTGAAGGTAGTGGCTTCGCCCATAGTCGACCTCGACTGGAACATCGTACGCCGAGTACGGCGAGGCGAGACAAGTACCAATACAGTGAACAGCAATGGGCCTGTTGTTTCCAAATCGAGAAACTTAATTGTGCGCGCGGGATCGCAGGTAACGCCGGTAGTGATTGGCCTC